>CAYQPD010000005.1:47265-50778 GCA_964419305.1 uncultured Rhodobacter sp. | reverse complement strand
GGGGGATCGAGGAATTTCTTGAGGTCAAGGCGATCTCGGGCTGGGACAGCAGCGCTGATTGACGCCATTCTCGCGGACCCGGAAACGTGACGGCTGCGCGCGTCTGGCGGTCTCAGCCTGCCGCCAGCCCCGGCACCGGAATCCCGAAGGTCTGCGCCAGCAGAATGAAATTCAACACCAGAACCACGGTTGCGCCAACCAGCGCCAGCACGCGGGTTGCCGGGCGGTTGACGAACGCCCCCATGATGTCGGCCCGCCCGGTGAATATGATCAACGCGATCATCGGCACCGGCAGGGCGATCGACAGGATCACCTGACTGATCACCAGGGCATTGGTGGCATTGACGCCAAGCGCCACCACCACGAAAGCCGGAACCATCGTGACCAGTCGGCGCAGCCAGACCGGGATGTGAAAGTTGACAAACCCCTGCATGATCATCTGCCCCGCCATGGTGCCCACGACCGAGCTCGAAACCCCCGAAACGATCAGCGAAATCAGAAACACGGCGGCAGCGGCCCCGCCCAGCAGCGGCGTCAGGGTGTGATAGGCGGTCTCGATTTCCGCGACATCGCTGTGGCCCTGATGAAACGCGCTTGCCGCCATCATCACCATCGCAAGGTTGACCAGCCCGGCCACCGCCAGTGCCAGCACCACCTCGATGTTGGAAAACCGCAGCAGCTTGCGCCGCTCGGCCTCGTTGCCGACCACGGCGCGGTTCTGGGTCAGACCGGAATGCAGATAGATCGCATGCGGCATTACGGTGGCGCCGATGATCCCGACCGCGATGGTCAGCGCCGCAGCGTCCGGCAGTTGCGGCGTCACCATGCCAAGCGCCGCCTGGCCCCAGGCAATCGGGGCAATGAAGACCTCGATGAAATAGCACAGCCCGATCACCGCAACCAGGGTGCCGATGATCAGCTCCATCGGGCGAAAGCCGCGCCGGTCGAACATCAGGATGGCGTAGGTCACGATCGCCGTCACCACCATGCCCGACATCAGCGAGATGTCGAACAGCAGCGCCAGCCCGATCGCGCCGCCCAGAAACTCGGCCAGATCGGTGGCCATGGCGGCAATCTCGCTGACCGCCCACATCGCCCAGACCACCGGGCGCGAAAAGTTGTCGCGGCACATCTCGGCCAGATTGCGCCCGGTGACGATGCCCAGCTTGGCCGACAGGCCCTGAAACAGCATGGCGATCAGGTTGGCCATCACCACCACCCACAGCAGGCTGTAGCCATAGCCCGCCCCGGCCCGGATGTTGGTCGCGTAATTGCCGGGGTCCATGTAGGCGATCGAGGCGATGATCGCAGGCCCGGCGAACAGCAGCACCGATCCCGGCCCGCTGCGGGTGCCGGCCAGCACCTCGCGGATACCCGCCTTGGTGCGGCCGGTCATCGAGCGTGAAGAGTGGCCGACGGTCATTGCGGTCTTGTCCTGCGGATCAAACGCCACCAATAAAGCCATGGCTACACTTATGTCAATTGGCGATATCGTAAAGACTCTGGTCGAAAGTGGCGCAAGATGAACGAATGGTTTGCAAAGTGAAGCCATGGCTGTATCCTGTGCCAACCGTTCCAGATACCGCAGGCCCGCAGGGCAGGGGGGAAAGTGTCCGACACCATGCCAGAAGATGGCCTCCACCCGCCAGCCGAGCGTTTCAGCCAGGCCAGAAATGCCCAGTCGATGGCGTTGCTGGAAGACTACACCGAGCTGATTGATGATCTGACCGTCGAGCTGGGCGAGGCCCGCATCACCGACATCGCGGCGCGGATGGGGGTTACCCACCCCACCGCCACCAAGGCGGTTGCGCGTCTGAAGCGCGAGGGCCTTGCGACCGCGCGCCCCTATCGCGGGGTGTTCCTGACCACCACCGGCTCTGCCATGGCCGACCGCGCCCGCAAACGTCATCGCATGGTGCTGGACGTTCTGCTGGCCATCGGTGTGCCGCCGGATGCTGCCGAGATGGACGCCGAAGGGATCGAGCACTACGTCTCGCAAGAAACCTTGGCGGCGTTTGCCGCCTTCCTTGGCCGCCAGACGCAAACCTGATCGCACCCTCGCGTAAATCCACTTTCCACTTGGCGCAGGAATCGGCTAGGTGTTTGGCATGACCTGGACGCTGCCCAACACCCTGACCTTCCTGCGCCTGCTCGCCGCGCCCGGTGTGGCGGTGATGTTTCTCTATTTCCACCGCCCCTGGGCCGACTGGTTTGCGCTGACCCTGTTCATCAGCGCCGCGATCACCGATTTCTTTGACGGCTATCTGGCCCGGCTGTGGAAACAGGAATCCAAATTCGGCGCGATGCTGGATCCGATTGCCGACAAGGCGATGGTGGTGATCGCGCTGCTGATCATCACCGGCTATTCCGGCATGAACCCGTGGCTGATCCTGCCCGCCACCGCGATCCTGTTTCGCGAAGTGTTCGTGTCGGGCCTGCGCGAATATCTTGGCGCCACCGCCGGGCGGCTGCGGGTGACCAGACTTGCCAAGTGGAAGACCACGGCCCAGATGATCGCGATCGCGGTGCTGTTTCTGGGCACCGGACTGGAGCACCTCGAAGGCATCGCCCGGCGCGGCATGACCATGGATCAGTATGCTGCGGCGGTGACGGCGGGCCTGGCCGACCCGATCCGCAGTTGCGGCACCCGCGGCTGCTCGTCGCTGGCCACCACGGTCGGGCTGGTGATCATCTGGATCGCGGCGGGGCTGACGATTGCCACCGGCTGGGACTATTTCACCAAATCCCTGCCCTACCTGAAAGACGAGAAATGATCGACGTGCTTTATTTCGCCTGGGTGCGCGAACGCGTCGGCGTCCCGCGCGAGCGCCTTGAGACCAGCGCCGCGACGGTGGCCGATCTGGTCGCCGACCTGATCGCGCGCGACGAGCGCTACGCCGCCGCCTTTGCCGATCTGACCGGCTTGCGCGTGGCGCTCGATCAGCAATTGGCCAGTTTCGACGCACCTCTGGCCGGGGTGCGCGAAGTCGCGTTCTTTCCGCCGATGACGGGGGGCTGAGATGCGGGTCAGGGTGCAATCCGCCGCTTTCGATTTCGGTGCCGAGGCCGGGGCATTCGCGCAAGGCCTGCCCGGCGTGGGGGCCATCGTCACCTTCACCGGCATCGTGCGCGATCAGGCGCCGGGCGGATTGCGCGCGATGCAGATCGAGCACTATCCGGGCATGACCGAGTCGGCGATTGCCGCCATGGTCGATCAGGCGACGGCACGTTGGCAGCTTGCCGATTGCCTGGTGATCCACCGTATCGGTGAACTTGCCCCGCAAGCGCCGATCATGATGGTGGCCACCGCCGCCGCCCACCGCGCCGAGGCCTTTGCCGCCGCCGAATTCCTGATGGATTACCTCAAGTCCCGCGCCCCGTTCTGGAAAAAGGAAATCACCGCCAGCGGGGCGAGATGGGTTGCGGCCAAGGACGAAGACGAAGACGCCCTCAGCCGCTGGTAACGCGGCGCGCTCGCACCGTTCTTCTTTGCCCAAATACTCTGCGGGGTGA
>CAYQPD010000005.1:25071-47165 GCA_964419305.1 uncultured Rhodobacter sp. | reverse complement strand
GGTGCAAAACCCCCGGCTTCGGTGCCGCTTCGGCTCAGAATCCGATGGTGCCGCCCGCCTGCGCAATCACCAGCAGCGCGGTCAGCCCCAGCACCAGGCACAACCTGACGGGGCGGGGGGCATTGCGGCCCTGGGGTATCTCAAGCCAGTCTTCCATCCGCCTTGATTACACCACAATCCTTCCGCAATCCTGACCGATTTCCGGCAGGCGCGCGAACAACCCGTTTCCGGGCCGGAAACCGCCCCGCCCCGCCCTTTCCCTTCGCGCCACTTTGGGTTAAGCCCGGCGCACCAGTTTCCCAAGGGCGCACGCATGAAATTCACCCTGTCCTGGCTGAAGGATCACCTCGATACCTCGGCCCCGCTCGACGCCATTCTTTACGCCCTGACCGACCTTGGCCACGAGGTCGAGTCGGTTGAAGACCCCGCCGATACGCTGGGGGTGTTTCGCATCTGCCGGGTGGTCGAGGCACAGCCCCACCCCAATGCCGACCGCCTGCGCCTGTGTCGGGTGGAAACCTGGCCCGATGGCCCCGGCACCCAGGCCCAGGAGGTGCAGGTGGTGTGCGGCGCGCCCAATGCCCGCACCGGCCTGATCGGCGTCTTTGCCCCGGTCGGAAGCCATGTGCCCGGCACCGGAGTCGATCTGAAACCCGGTGTCATCCGCGGCGTCGAATCGAACGGCATGCTGTGCTCGGAGCGCGAGCTGATGCTGTCGGACAACCACGATGGCATCATCGATCTGCCGCCCGACGCCCCGCTGGGTGCGCGTTTCATCGACTATCTCGGCACCAACGATCCGATGATTTACGTCAAGATCACCCCCAACCGCCCCGATGGCCTGGGGGTGCGCGGTCTGGCGCGCGATCTTGCGGCACGCGGTCTTGGCACCCTGAAACCACTGGCCACCCCGGCCATTGCCGGCAGCTTCAAAAGCCCGGTCGGGGTGGCGATTGCGCCCGACCTCAAGACCAAGGGCTGCCCGCTGTTTGCCGGGCGCACCATCCGGGGGGTGAAGAACGGCGCGTCGCCCGCCTGGCTGGCGGCGCGGCTCACGGCGATCGGTCTGCGCCCGATCTCGGCGCTGGTCGATATCACCAACTATTTCACCTTCGATCTCAACCGCCCGCTGCATGTGTTCGATGTGGCAAAACTGCACGGGGGTCTGCACATCGCCCCGGCGCAGGGCGGCGAGGAGCTGCTGGCGCTGGATGGCAAAAGCTACACCCTGCGCCCCGGCATGATGGTGATCTCGGACGACCGTCAGCCGCAGTCTCTGGCCGGGATCATGGGCGGCGAGGCTTCGGGCTGCACCGATCAGACCACCGAAGTGTTTCTCGAATCCGCCTGGTGGGATCCGATCACCATCGCCGCCACCGGCCGCGCGCTGCGCATCCATTCCGATGCCCGCTACCGCTTCGAGCGCGGGGTGGACCCCGCCTTCACCCTGCCGGGGCTGGAACTGGCAACCCGGATGATCCTTGATCTTTGTGGCGGCGAGGCCTCGGACGTGGTGCAGGACGGCACCCCGCCCGACACAAGCCGCAGCTACCGCTTCGATCCCGCCCGCACTGCCAGTCTGGCAGGGATGGATGTCCCCGAGGCCGAGCAGCGTGCCACCCTGACGGCGCTTGGCTTCACGCTCGACGGCGACCGGGCCTTCCCGCCAAGCTGGCGCCCCGATGTGCTGGGCGAGGCCGATCTGGTCGAGGAAATCGCCCGCGTGGCGTCGCTGACCAAACTGGTCGGCAAACCGCTGCGGCGCGCCCAGCCCGGCGTGCCAACGCCGATCCTGACCCCGTTGCAGCGCCGCGAGAAAGCCGCCCGGCGCAGTCTGGCGGGGCTGGGCTACAACGAATGCGTCAGCTACAGCTTCATTGACGCCGCCGCCGCCACCCGGTTCGGCGGTGGCGCGGATGCGGTGCGCATCGACAATCCGATCTCGTCCGAGATGTCGCACCTGCGCCCCGATCTGCTGCCGGGATTGTTGCGCGCCGCCAGCCGCAATCAGGCGCGCGGCTTTGCCGATCTGGCGCTGTTCGAGGTTGGTCCGGTGTTTTCGGGCGGCGAACCCGGCGAGCAGCAGCTTCAGGCTTGCGGTCTGCTGGTCGGGGCCAGCGCCGCGCGCAACCCGCACGAGGCCCGCCGCGCCGTTGATCTTTACGACGCCAAGGCCGATGTCGAGGCGGTGCTGGCCGCGCTTGGCGCACCGGCGCGCTGCCAGATCGGGCGCAAGGTAGCGCCGTGGTGGCATCCGGGGCGGTCGGGGGTGATCAGCCTTGGCCCCAACCAGTTGGCGCAATTCGGCGAGTTGCACCCCGGCGTGCTGGCAGAGCTTGGGGTCAAGGGCCCGGCCGTGGCCTTCACGGTGATGATTGCCAACGTGCCGCTGCCCAAACTCAAGACCCCCACCCGCCCGGCGCTGGCGATTTCCGATCTGCAAGCGGTCGAGCGCGATTTCGCCTTTGTGGTAGATCAGCGGGTCGAGGCCCTGACCCTGGTCAACGCCGCCCTCGGGGCCGACAAAGCGCTGATCGGGGCGGTGCAGGTGTTCGATCAGTTCAGCGGCCAGCGGGCGGCGGCGCAGATGGGGGCGGGCAAAAAGTCGCTGGCGCTCACCGTGCGCCTGCAACCGCAGGACCACACCCTGACTGAGGCCGAGATCGAGGCGGTCTCGGCGCGGATCGTCGAGAAGGTGACACGGGCAACCGGCGGCAGCCTGCGCGCCTGACGCGCGGCGAAAGGGGGGGCGATGAGCTATGACTACATCATCGCGGGTGGCGGCTCGGCCGGCTCGGTGCTGGCCGCCCGGCTGTCGGAAAATCCCGCCGCCGAAGTCTGCCTGATCGAGGCCGGCGGGCCGGGCCGCGACCTTCTGATCCGCGCCCCGGCGCTGGTGGCGGCGCTGGTGTCGGGGCGGCCCCCCCTGCACAACTGGGCCCTGCACACCGTGCCGCAACCGGGCCTGAACGGGCGGCGCGGGTTTCAGCCGCGCGGCAAGGCCCTGGGCGGATCGTCGGCGATCAACGCCATGCTTTACGTGCGCGGCCACCCCTCGGATTACGACGAATGGGCCGATCTCGGGGCCACCGGCTGGAATTGGCGCTCGGTGCTGCCGTGGTTTCTGCGCGCCGAGGGCAACGCGCGCGGCGCGGGCGATCTGCACGGCGCGGACGGCCCGCTTCAGGTCGGCGATCAGCGCCAGCCCCGTGCCATCAGCCGCGCCTTTGTCGCCGCCTGTGCCAGCCTGCAAATTCCCGAAAACCCCGATTTCAACGGCACGCAGCAGGAAGGGGCCGGGCTTTATCAGGTCACCCAGTTCCACTTTGGCCCGCACAAGGGCGAGCGCTGCTCGGCCGCCGCCGCCTATCTGCACCCGGTGCTGGCGCGCCCCAACCTGCACGTGATCACCGGCGCGCAGGTGGACCGCGTCACGTTTGACGGCCAGCGCGCCACAGGCCTGATCCTGCGCCACGGCGGGCGGGTGCAGACCCTGACCGCCCGGCGCGAAGTGATCCTTTGTGCCGGAACCTTCGGCAGCCCCGCCATCCTGCTGCGCTCGGGGGTCGGCCCCGAGGCCGAGCTGCGCCGCCATGGCATTGGCGTGACCCATGCCCTGCCCGGCGTGGGCGAGAACCTGCAGGATCACCTCGATTACACCATCAACACCGCTTCGCTGCGGCGCGATGTGGTGGGGCTGAACCCGCGCGGTCTGATGCGGCTGGCGCGTGCGGCGCTGGCCTGGCGCAAGACCGGCGAGGGGCTGTTTGCCTCGCCAATGGCCGAGGCCGGTGCCTTTGTGCGCTCGACCCCGGATCAGCCCCGGCCCGATTTGCAAATTCACTTCGTGGTCGGCTTTGTCGATCAGCACATGCGCAAGCTGCATTTGAATGATGGCTACTGCGGCCATGTCTGCGTCTTGCGCCCGTTCAGCCGGGGCCGGGTGACGCTGGCCGACAGCCGCCCGGCAAGCCCGCCGGTGATCGACCCCGGCTATCTTTCCGACCCGCGCGATCTGGCCACCCTGCGGCACGGCGCGCGGGCGCTGGAGCGCATCCTTGCCAGCACCTCGCTTGACCCCTGGCGCGGGCCGCGGCTTTACCCGCACGACGGCAGCGACGCCGCCCTTGACGCCGACATCCGGGCCCATGCCGATACCATCTACCACCCGGTCGGCACCTGCCGCATGGGACAGGATGCGCTGGCGGTGGTTGACCCCGCCCTTAGGGTGCACGGGGTGGCGGGGCTGCGGGTGGTTGATGCCTCGGTGATGCCCCGGCTGATCGGCGGCAACACCAACGCCGCCACCATCATGATCGCCGAACGCGCCGCCGATCTGATCGCGCGGGGCTGACGGCGCGCAACGGCGACCGGTGGTCAGTTGTCGATGGTCAGGCCACTGGGCACCGATGGCGGGATGCCAAGGCGGCCGGTCAGCGCGGTGGGGTCTTCCAGGCTGGCGAGAAAGGCAAGAATCGCCGCCGCCTCATCCTCGGTCAGGTGGACAGGCGCTGACGTGACGGCACCAGCGATTGCCGCGCGCGCGGCGGTGTCACCCAGGGGCGCGAAATCGGGTGTGGCCGGATCAAAGGCGGGCAGGATCGCTTCGGGCTGGTAGGTGGCAAGCCCCGCCACCGGGTCGCTGTGATAGGCCAGAAACCCCGCCAGCGTGGTATGCGCGCCGCTGTGGCCATAGGGCGCGGTAGCGGTGACATTGCGCAAGGACGGGGTGCGGAAGGCGTAGGCATCGGCGGGGTTGTTGGTGACCCGCATCCGGCCGGTGTCAAGGGAATGGCGCTCGAAGCGCTCGGCCTTGCCGGGGCCGAACTGCGGCTCGGCCATGGCGTGAAAGGCGTGGTCGGTCTGGAATACGCCGGAATGGCAAGCCGAGCAGCCGGCCTTGCCATAGAACAGCTCGGCCCCGGCCAGCGCTTCGGGGGGCAGGGTGTCCTGGCCGCGCAGCCAGGCGTCGAACGGTGACGTGTCAGAGCGCCACTCGACGGCCACGAACCCAGCGATGGCGTTCGAGATGTCGGTGAAGGCGATCCGTCGCCCCGCCGCGATTTCGGGGTAGGCGGTGGCGAACATCGCGCCGTAAGCCGGAATTGCGGCCACCCGTGCGGCAAGGCGGCTCCACGCCCCATCGGGGCCGGTGATGATGCCTTCGCGGGCAGCAATGGCGATCTCGTTTTCCTCATAGTGTCCGGCCATTTCGTCGCCCGAGAGCACCGGAAACATGGTCTGCGCCGACAACAGCGAGGCGAATCCGCTGACCATCGTGTCTTCCATCGGGGTGCGGAAACCCGAGGGGCGGGTTGGATCGACCGCGATCCGGCCATCGACGAACAGGGCGGTGAACTGGTGCGCGCCAAGATTGAACAGGGCGGGGGCATTGCGCGGGATGCGTTGCTCGGGCAGGTTGGCGGGATCGGGCTTGCGCGCCGGGCCAAGGCCGATGCCGCCTTCGCCCAGCCCCAGCGAGACCCCGTCGCTGGTGCCAAAGCGCGGGTGATGACAGGTGGCGCAGGCGATGTTGCGGTTACCCGACAGGATCGGATCCCAGAACAGAAGCTGCCCCAGCCGCGCCTCGACAGCGTTGACCGGGGCGTAATCGGCATCGGTCACCGGGGGGGCGGGCAGGGCGGCGGGATCAAGCGCCAGCGCGGGCAGCGGCAGGGCCAGGGCTAGGGTGGCGGCAAGGCGGGCAAGCGGTTTTGGCATCGGATCCTCCGCAGCGCAGAAAACCACGATTGGGGACGCACGAAAAGGGCGCTTTCCTGCCGGAGTGGCGAAATCATGCCGCAGCGCCGTGGCGGGCGCATTGCCGTAGCGCAGGCAAGCTGCGATAACCGTTCTGATGCGCAAGCGAAAGAACCAGGCAGCACCGCGGGGTGGGCATTCCGGCATCGGGGTGCTGGGCGCGGCCGTGCTTGGCCTGCTGCTGGCCACTGCCGCCGCTCAGGCGCTTGAACCGATTGAATTCACGGTATCGGAGTATGGCAAAGGGCAGGAAAAAGACCTGGCTGCGGCCTCGCTGCTGCTGGCCGCACAGCGCGCGGGCACCACCGATTCGCAAGACCTGCTTGCGGCGGCGCGCGCCGATTATGGCCGGCTGGTGGCGGCGCTTTACGCGCAGGGCTTCTACGCGCCGGTGATCCATATCCTGATCGACGGGCGCGAGGCGGCGGGGATCTCGCCGCTGGATGCGCCGCCGGCCATCGCCAGAATTGCCGTGCTGGTCGATCCCGGCCTGCCCTTCGTGTTCCGCGCCGCGAGAATCGCGCCGCTGGCCCCCGCCACCCGCTTGACCGAGGGCTTTGTCAGCGGTGCGCGCGCCCGCAGCGGTGAGATCACTGACAGCGTGCAGGCGGCGGTGGATGGCTGGCGCGACGTGGGCCATGCCAAGGCGGCAGTCGCCGGGCAGGATATCGTCGCCGATCACGCGCGCCAGACCCTGGCGGCCGATATCACCATGTCCCCCGGCCCGCGCCTGCGCTTTGGCCCGCTGACCGTCACCGGCGCGGCGCGGATGAAGCCGGGCCGCATCCGCGCGATTGCCGGGCTGCCCGAGGGCGAGGTGTTCTCGCCCGCAGACCTTGCCCGCAGTGCCGACCGGCTGCGCCGCAGCGGGGTTTTCCGGTCGGTGGCGCTGGCCGAGGATGCGGCGATCACCGCGCCCGACAGCCTCGGCATCACCGCAACCGTGGTCGAGGACAAGCTGCACCGCTATGGCGTGGGGGCCGAGGTGGCCAGTTTCGACGGCCTGACGCTGACCGGCTATTGGCTGCACCGCAACCTTTGGGGCGGGGCCGAGCGGCTGCGGGTCGAGGGTGGGGCCAGCAATATCGCAGCGCAGAGCAGCGGGGTTGATTACAATCTGGGGCTCACGCTTGACCGCCCCGCCACCTTCACCCCTGACACCACCCTGAGCTTTCACCTGAACGCCGCGCATCTGGACGAGGCCGATTACCTTGGTGATAGCGGCGTGATCGGGCTTGGCTTCAGTCACCTGTTCTCGGATCGGCTGAGCGCGCGGGTGGGGCTTGATTACAACCATTCCCGTGTCACCGATCCGTCCGGGCGCACCATCTACCGCAATCTCGCGCTGCCGATCGGGTTGGGCTGGGACAGCCGGGATGTGAGGCTCGATGCCACCAGGGGCACCTTCCTTGAAGCCGAAGCGATGCCGTTCCTGGGTTTTGGCACCACCGATTCGGGGGCGCGTCTGACGCTTGATGCGCGCGCCTACCGCAGTTTTGGTGAGCGCCGCCCGCTGACCCTGGCCGGGCGGGTGCAGGTGGGCGCGGTGCTGGGGGCCAGCCTTGGCGGCACCCCGCGCGATCTGCTGTTCTATTCGGGCGGCGGCGGCACGGTGCGCGGCCAACCCTACCAGTCGCTGGGGGTCACCGTTCTTGGCGATCCCGGCCTTGAATACCAGACCGGCGGCATGGCGTTTCTGGCGGCCTCGGCCGAGGTTCGCGCCAGGGTCTCGGATCGCATCGGGGTGGTTGGTTTTTTCGATGTCGGCCATGTCGGGGCGCAGGATTTTTTCGATGCGGCGGGGGGCTGGCAGTCGGGCGCCGGGCTGGGGCTGCGCTATGATACCGGCTTTGGCCCGATCCGGCTGGATGTCGCGCTGCCGGTGCAGGGCGACACCGGCGCGGGGGTGCAGATTTACGTCGGGCTGGGGCAATCGTTCTGATGCGGATGCTGGTGATCCTGCTGCTGTGGCTTCTGCCCTGCGCCGCGCTGGCGCAAAGCGATGATCGCAGCTATCTGACCGCGTTTCTCGAAGACAACCTGTCGGATATCGGGCGCACCGTCACCATCACCGGCTTTGCCGGGGCGCTGTCGTCGCGCGCCACCATGACCGAGATGACGATCGCCGACAGTGAAGGCATCTGGATCACGCTCAAGGATGTGGCGCTGGAATGGAACCGCGCGGCGCTGCTGAGCGGGCGGATCTCGGTCAACACCCTGACCGCCGCCGAGATCATCGTGGCGCGCCCGCCGATCAGTGAAGCCAGCGGCACGGTGCTGCCCGAGGCGGCGGGGTTCGCGCTTCCGGAACTGCCGGTGTCGGTGGAAATCGGGCAGATTGCGGCGGCGAAGATCAGCCTTGGCGCGCCGGTGCTGGGCAGCGCGCTTGAGGGCCGACTGGCGGCCTCGGGGGCGCTGATCGGTGGCGAGGGCGCGGTTGATCTGGTGCTGGAACGCACCGACGACGGCCCGGCAGGGCGGCTGGCGCTGGTGGCAAGCTATGCCAATGGCTCGGGGCAACTGGCAATCGACCTTGACGCACGCGAGGCGGCGGGCGGGGTGGCGGCAACCTTGCTGGGCCTGCCCGGGGTGCCCTCGGTGGTGCTGACGATCAAGGGCGCCGGGCCGATTACCGAGTATAGTGCCGATCTGCGGCTGGCGTCGGATGGCGTGGACCGGCTGACGGGCCGGGTTTCGCTGCAAGCCAGCGGTGAGAGCGGCCAGCGTTTCAGTGCCAACCTGAGCGGCGATCTGGCGCCGCTGTTCCTGCCCGCCTATGCCGAATTCTTTGGCCCCGTCGTGCAGCTTCAGCTTGCCGGTATCCGCGAAGGTGACGGGCGGCTGGATCTGAACCAACTGTCGCTGCGCACCCGCGCGCTGACGCTTGATGGCGGGCTGGTGCTGGCGGCCGACGGCTTGCCTGAGCGGTTCGATCTGACCGGGCGGCTGGGGCAGGAGGACGGCTTGCCGGTGCTGCTGCCGCTGAGCACTGATCAGCCGACTTCGGTCACCTCGGCCGACCTGGCGCTGGCGTTCGATGCCACCAAAGGCGACGGCTGGCAGGGCAGTGCAGCGGTGATCGGGCTGGCGCGCGCTGATTTCCGGGCGCAGGCGCTGCGCCTGGTTGGCTCGGGTCAGATCAAGCGCGGGCACAATGATGCGATGCTGGATGCCATTCTGCGCTTTGAGGCGCAAGGTCTGGCGGTGTCGGATCCGGGGCTGGCGCAGGTGCTGGGCGATCGGCTGAACGGCAACGCCACGCTGAACTGGCAGCAAGGCAGCGGGGCCGTCACCCTGTCGCGCCTGACGCTGGACGGGTCGGGTTACGGGTTGGTGGCCGATGGCCGGATCGAGGGGCTGGCCAGCGGCTTTGCCGTAACCGGCACGGCGTCGGCGCGGCTTGACGATCTGGCCAGGCTATCGACGCTGGCGGGGCGACCGCTGGGGGGCAGCGCTGCGGCGCAGGTGGCGGGCAGCGGTAGCCTGCTGGGTGGCAGCTTTGATCTGGAAGGCGCGACCCTCGGCACTGATCTGCACGTGGGTCAGCGCGAACTCGACAATCTGCTGCGCGGCACGGCGCGGATTGGCTTGTCGCTGCGGCGCGATCAGACCGGCACCCTGATCCGGCGGCTGGAAATAGCGGCCCGCACCCTGACCGCTGCGGTGACGGGCCGGGTGGCGACGGCGGGCAGCGATCTGGCCGCTGATCTGGCGTTCAGCGATCTGGCGGTGCTGGGTGGCGGCTATCGGGGCGCGCTGACCGGAACGGGTCATTTTACCGGCACGCCCGCGACTGGCACGCTTACGCTTGAAGCCCTGGCCGATGGGCTGGCGGTGGGTCAAAGCGAAGCGGATCGGGTGCTTGCTGGCCAGACGCAGGTGACGCTGGCGCTGGATGTCCGGGACGGGCAGATCAGCCTCAACCGCGCCGAGCTGACCAACCCACAGCTTGCCGCCAGCGCCACCGGCACCGAGGGCCAGCGCGGCCTTGATCTGACGGCGCGGCTGACCAATCTTGCCCTGCTGCTGCCCGATTTTCCTGGCGCGGTCACGCTGACCGGAACTTTGGTCGAAGGCGGGCAGGGCAGCCGGGTTGATCTGCGGCTGCTGGGGCCGGGCGGGATCGACGCCGGGGTGTCTGGCACCCTAGCACCCGGCTACGCGCAAGCCGACCTTGCCATTGTCGGCACCGGGCAGGCGGGGCTGGCGAATGGCCTGATCGCGCCGCGCACCGTGGCCGGACCGCTGCGCTTTGATCTGCGCCTGAATGGACCGTTTTCGCTGGCGTCGCTGGTGGGCCGGGTGTCGCTGGCGGGGGGGCGGATCAGCGATCTGGACCACGCCATTGCCGCGACGGATATCACGGCCACCGCTGATCTGGCAGGCGGGCAGGTGCAGATCACGGCCAGCGCCGGGGCCTCGACCGGCGGGCAATTGCGCGCCAGCGGCGCGGTCGCGCTGAGCGCGCCTTACGATGGCGATCTGGTGATCAGCCTGCAATCGGTCGGAATCAATGACCCGCAGCTCTACCGCACCACCGCCTCGGGGCAGGTCACGGTTTCCGGCCCGGTCGGCGGCGGCGCGCTGATTGCCGGCCGTCTGGTGCTGGGGGCCACCGAGTTGCGAATTCCCTCAAGCGGGTTTGGGGGCGTGGCGTTGCCCGACCTGCGCCATGTCAATGAACCGGCCGATGTGCGCGCCACCCGCGCCCGGGCCGGTTTGGTCGGTGCGGGCAGGTCAGGCCGCAGCGGACCACCATTTCGGCTTGATCTGACCATCGAGGCGCCGAGCCGCGTGTTCCTGCGTGGTCGCGGGCTGGACGCCGAGTTGGGCGGGGTATTGACGCTTGGCGGCACCACGGCGGCGGTGGTGCCGAACGGGGCCTTCAACCTGATTCGCGGGCGGCTGGATATTCTGGGCAAGCGGCTGGTGCTTTCCGAGGCGCGGTTGCAGCTTGAGGGCGAATTCCTGCCGTTTGTCCGCGTGCTGGCTTCGAATGAAGGTGACGGGATCACGACCTCGGTGCTGATCGAGGGGCCAGCCGACGCGCCATCGGTGCGTTTCGTCTCGAACCCCGAGCTGCCCGAAGAAGAGGTGCTGGCGCGGCTGTTGTTCGGGCGCGATCTGACCTCGCTGTCGGTGTTTCAGGCCGCCCAACTGGCCGGCGCGGTCGCGACCCTGGCCGGGCGCGGCGGCGAAGGCATTGTCGGCAGGCTGCGCAAGGGCTTCGGGCTGGACGATCTTGATCTTGCGACCAGTGCCACCGGCGAGACCTCGGTCAAGGTTGGCAAATATCTTGGCAAGAACCTTTACAGCGAAATCATCGTCGATCAGCAGGGCCAGAGCCAGATCAACCTGAACCTCGATCTCGGCCCCAGCATCACCCTGCGCGGCAGCACTGTCACCGGCACCCCGGACGGCAGCCCGGGCAGCACCGGGATCGGCATCTTCATCGAAAAGGACTACTGACCGGGCTCAGTGCAGGGTGTGCGGTGGCTCGGCCACCGGCCACTCGGCCAGACCGGCCCACAACCGCTCCAGATCGCGCGCGGCACGGGCCGACAGCGCGGGGTCATCGGCGTAAAGCCGGGTCCGGGTCGCCAAAAACATCGCGCGACTGCCGAAGGTGCGGATCAGCGCGCCCGCGTGCAGCAGCGAGCGGTATTCGCCCGACCTTGCCAGTTCGCGATCCGACGGCAGCTCGGGATGCAGCGCAAGGGCGCGATAGGCCTGACGCGCCACATCCACCGCCGAAGTCAGGCGCGCCATGCGATCCGTCTCATTCATTGGTCATACTCCGTCCTGGATCATGCCATTTCTGACCTGCAAGGGCTGGCGATCACCCTGATCAAGCGTGCCCCGGCCTTGGCTTGGCAGCGATCCCTGGCCATTATGCCTTAAGTCAAGTAAAAATGCGTCTTATTTATGGCAATCCGCCCATGGCATGTCAGCAACGGGCAATCCTGGCGGGTTCTGGCGCAGCCAAAGCGGCAGACCAGACCGCTATTGCGGGTGATGCGGCGGGCAGCAGGTCTTGATCGCGGCCTGAAAGTCAAAAGAAAAGGGCCCGCAAACGCGGACCCTTTTCTGGGCGCAAGACTTGTCGCCCAAAGGCAATCTGCTCAGTTAAGTGCCGCTGGTGCCGTTGCCCGACGACGACGCAGCCACGGCGGCGATCAGCGCCAGCCCAGCCAGCGGCAGCCAGATCCCGCCCGACGAAACCGGCGCAGCGGCAACGACCGGAACCGGATCGGCAGCGATCACAACCGGGCCACCCGCAATGGCGGCGGAAACCGACCCGACCAGCGTTGCGGCGGCGACAAAAGCGGTAATCTTTTTCATTTTACTCTCCGTTACTTGGATTGATGGCTTGGGTTACTTGGATCGATGGCTTGGCTTCTGGATTACCATACCATGGCACTCGGGGAAAGGACTATCTGCTAGCCGTTGTCAATCACCTGCCGAAATGTGATCGAGCCTAGCGGTTGCACCAGCAACTGTTTGGATTGTCTCAGAAAGTTGCCACCTTCGAACCAGTATTCGTTGACAAAACTGCCCGCTTTTCCGGTGCAGGTTTCGGTCACATGGCGGGTCAAGTGTTGCTCTGATACAACGGTTATGGCCTCGTTTCCGGTTAGTGCGATGGCGCAATGGTAGTCGAATCTCTGGGTCTGATCGGCACCATCGAGATAATAGTAGGCCCGGTCATGACTACCACTGCCGCTGGCCAGTTGTGCGACCGACGGTGCCGTCGCCTGCATGATGTCCGCACCAAAGCCGCGCGTCGCCACCATGATGCCGTGGCGGAAGGAAACCGTCTTGTCATCGACCGTTGACCAGGTTTCCACATCGCCGTTCTGCGCGAAAGGAACCACGAAGGTGGTGAGTTTCAGCGCTGGAATTTCGGCCATGATCATCGGTGTGGAATAGGTATCGAGCATCGCGCGGGTCACTGCGGGCGCGGGTGGCCCGCGCTTCGTGATCGCCTCTTTGGCGGCCGAGGTCGCCATCCGCAGCGCAACCAGGGTCTCACTGTCGGTGCCGCAGCCCGCAGGCCAGAATGCCGCCAGCAGCAGCACGCCGCTCCATTTCATGCGGGTGATCATTTCCAGAATCTCCCCCACTGGGCGTCAAGGCTGGAGGCATCATAATCGCGCACCAGATCATAAAGCCTGCCCTGCACATCGAGCCGGGCACCGCCATCGCGCAGGATCGGCCGGATGACCGCGGTGCTCGAGCGGCGGGTCGGTGTCCCCAGCGCCCAGGTGAAGGGTATCTCGATCTGGATACCCTTGTCGAACGACCCTTCACCAAAATCGGCAAAGGACACATCGGTCAGAGTGGCAAAAGCGCCGACCCGCCAGCCATTGGCAAACTCGCGGTCAAGCGTCAAGGTTGCACCGACATCACCGGCAAGATAGCGGCCGACATCAAGCTGGGCATGATAATTGTTGCCGATCTGATAGTAAGCCGACGCGTGGCCGGTCACGACATCATAGTTCTGGAACCCGAACTGCTGATCGAAATCGCGTTGTCTGGCATAGTTGACTTCGATGCCGAGGGCGAGCGGGCTGTTGACCGGCTTCCACAGAAGCTCGGTCGAAACCCCGCCATACATGCGTTCAAGATATCCGGCCGTGATACGCCCGTAAATCTGGCTACCGAAATGGGTGTACCAGGCCAGGGTCAGGCGATCAATCGTGGCACCCTCAGCCTTGTCATAAAGGTTGGCTTCCGAACGCACATGAGGCAGGACCGAATCCGATATCCGGGTTGACTGATCAAGAGTTCCCACCACCTTTTTTGCAACTGCCCCGGAAACGATCAGTCCCGGTGCAATCTGGTAGTCGGCTTGCAGCCGCAGGCCAAGGTCAGCCCGCACGGGTGCGTCGGGGTCGAACAGCGCGGTGCGCACGTAAGGCCCAAGCGACCAGGTAAAGCGCGGATAGAGGGCGGGATCATAGGCAAGACCGGGTATCGCCGCCCCGGCATCGCTGATCGTGGTGCGGGCGCGAATCGCCTCGGCGGCACCGGGTGCAAATTCCAGCGCCTCAAGATCGGACCGCCGCAGCGTCACTTTGGCAGTCGCAATGCCGTTCACCACCGGCACGATCTCGAACACCTCGACCGAGGCCGGCATGGTCTGGGTCATGGCGCGGGCCACCCGACCGATGGCCTCGGCCTCGGCGTCATAGCGAATGTTGCGGATCCGGATCTGGGCGGTTGATCCGGTATATCCCAAGGCCTCGACAACGATGCCATCGCGGTTCAGCCGCTTGTTGAGGTTTTCGATCAACACCGGCCCGGCGTCGGCTTGGGTGATCCATTCGGGCGACCAGGCTTCGGGATCGGCGGCGCGCGAGGGGCGCGGCTGGACCGGATCGGGGGCGGTATCGCTTACCCCCCCCATCGGGCGCTGCTGCGGGTTCATCGCGATATGGGCCGCAACGCCAACCTCGCTGCCATACATGTAATAGGCACCCAGGCGAAGCGTGTCGTAAGCCTGATATTCCACCCCGAAGTTGAACGGGCTGTTGCGGTTGAAGGTCTGACGGGAAGTCGATTCGAGATCGTAGGCATCCGACGAATATTCCGCCTTGACCGCCCATTTGTCGTTGACTTGCCACTCGACCCCGCCGAATGGCGCGACCGGTCCGCGAAACCACTGGCCGAAATTAGCCGTGCCACCCAGACCGAAATCAATCGGCGGCCGATCACCGAACGGCGATCCGATCGAGCCGTAACTGCCCAGCCGTCCCCAGCCCAGACCGGCGGTGAATTTCAGGGTGGGTGTCAGGTGCTTGGTCGCGGCGATGTACTCGCCCGACAGCAGGCTGGTTCCAATGAAATCCTGAAAGCCAACCGTCACCGCCGGCACGAAACGGCCCTCTTTCAGAACCTGATAACGCAGGTCGAAACTGCGATCATAATAGGTATAGGTCGGGTCGGCCCCGGCGATGGCCTTGTTCCAGTCGCGCACGCCCATGTAGCGAAAGCTGCCTGAAAGACGTGGGGTGATCTGGAACGACAGGGTGGTGCGGCTGACCGGCCCGAAATGCGCCGACGAGATTGTCAGATGCGCATCGGGCTGGGCCTCGCCCGAGGGCATGTCGATCAGACCGGTGACGCCATAGAAGTTCAGCGACGGCCAGGTCTCGCCATGCAGCTCGGTTGATGCGAGCAGCGCCACAGCCGAGCACGTAATCAGGAATCCGCCCCGAGGCAGCAAGTTCGAAAGCATCATGACAGCCCCTAGGTTTCAGGCCGACTATAGGGGAAGGCGGCGGTCGCAACAACCGATTTTGGGCGGCCGCAAGTGCCCCTGCGGTGCGCCGTTGCCAGCTACCGATCCCGCCCGCAAATGGGTCAGCCCGAGGGCTTGCGGAAGCCCGGACTCAGCCCTCGCCTTCCAGCCGTTCACGCAGCTCGCGCAGCACCGGCAGCACCGCGCGCACCCGGTCGGCACCAAGGGCTTGCACCACCTCACCGATCACCGGGGCGATGGCCTGCACCGCCGTGTTGCGCGCGGCCCGGCCCGAGGGGCTGATGGCCACGAACTTGCGCCGGGCATCCTCCCAGTCGGGGCGGATGTGGATGTGCCCGGCCCATTCGAGCTTGGCCAGGGTGTTGGTCATGGCACCCCGGGTGACATGGAAAGAGCGCGCCAACTGGGCCGGGCTGCGCTCTTCGCCCAGCCCGGCCAGATGGTTCAGCACCCCGAAATGCGACAGCTCCATGCCTTTGGGCAAGGCTTTCGAGACCCGGTTGCGCGCCAGTTGATCGGCCATGAACAACTCGCCGAACAGGGCCACCGCGATGTCTTCGGTCTTGTCATTCATCACGGGCCGTCAAAGCTGCGGTCGTGGCTCAGCGCTGGAATCCGGGCGCGGGCGCGGGCGACCTCGGCGCGCTCGATGGTGGCGAAGGTCACGCCGGGTTCCTGCCCGCCGTCGCCCAGCACCTCGCCCCAGGGCGCCACGGCCAGGCTGTGGCCATGGGTGCGCCGCCCCTTGCCGCCGGCCTCAAGGTGCAGGCCGGTCTGCGCCGGGGCCAGCACGAAGCAGCCGGTCTCGATTGCCCGCGCCCGCAGCAGGCATTCCCAATGCGCCGCCCCGGTCAGGTGGTTGAAGGCGGCGGGAACCGTCAGGATGTCCGCCCCAGCCTGCGCCAGACGCCGGTAAAGCTGGGGAAAGCGCAGATCATAGCACACCGTCATGCCGATCCGCCCGAACGGCGTATCCGCCAGCACGGCGCGGTGGCCGGGGCGATAGGCGGCTGATTCGCGGTAAACCTCGGTTTCGGTCACATTGACGTCGAACATGTGAATCTTGTCGTAGCGCGCCACAATCGCGCCATCCGGGCCGATCAGGAAACTGCGGTTGGCAAATCGCCCGTCGGCATCCTCGGTCAGCAGCGCGAGCGAGCCGATCAACAGCCAGACCCCGGCCCGCGCCGCCTCGTCCCGCAGCGCGGCCAGGGTCGGGTCGCTGGCTTCAAGGTGAAACACCGCGCGCTGATGGGTGCGGTTCGATGACAGGCCGTTGGTGGCCTCGGGCGTCAGCACGAAACCCGCCCCCCCGGCCACCGCCGCGCGCAGATGCACCACGGTCTGGACCAGGTTGGCCGCCGGGTCATCGCTTACCGTCAGTTGCACCAGCCCGATGCGCATGGCTCAGCCTGCCAGCATCTTATCGAGCCGACCCTCGGCATCCAGATCATGCAGATCGTCGCTGCCGCCGACATGGCTGCCCGCGATGAAGATCTGCGGCACCGAGCGCCGCCCCTTGGCGCGGGTGGTCATCGCCGCGCGCAGCGCCGGGTCGCGGCTGACGTCGATCTCGGTGTAAGCCGCACCCTTTTTCGCCAGCAGCCGCTTGGCCGCCATGCAATAGGGGCAGGTGGGGGTGGTGTAGATTTCGATTTTTTTCATTGGCCTGATCCTTGCAGTTGGCGTGACTATAAGGATTTAAGCGTCCTTCGCAACGCGCGCCAGCACCACGACGGATACCTGGCTTGCACCAGACGCAAGGCAGGCCTCGGTCGCGGCGGCCAGCGTCGCCCCCGAAGTCATCACGTCGTCGATCAGCAGCACCGACCGCCCCGCGATCTGCCAGCCCCGCGCCGGGTTCACCCGCAGCGCGCCCGCCAGGTTGGCAAAGCGCCCGTCGCGGTCGCGCCCCTCTTGGCTGTGGGTGTTGCGGCGGCGCAGCAGCAGATCGGGGCAATGCCCCAGCCCCGCCGCCTTTGCCAGCGCCCGCGACAGCAGCGCCGCCTGATTGTAGCGCCGCTTCAAGAGCCGCAGCCAGTGCAGCGGCACCGGCGCCACCACCATGTCGGGGCGCAGGATCGGGGCGGCCGCGCGCGCCATCCATCCCGCCGCCGGGCGGGCAAGGTCCAGCCGGTCGCCATGCTTCAGCGCCAGCACGATGCGGCGGCCATTGTCCTTGTACAAGAGCGCCGCCCGGCCCCGCGTCCACGGCCGGGCAATCGTCAGGCAGTCGTCGCAATGCACCGGATGGCCCGGATCTTCGCCCGGCAGCGGCACGCCGCACAGATCACACACCAGGCCGGTGATGAAGGGCGTGTCGCGCCAGCAGGTGCTGCACAGGCCGAAATCGGTGGTCACCAGCGCGTCGCAGGACAGGCATTGCGGCGGGTAGAGCAGGTGCAACGCGGCTTGCAATCTCATCCCGCCCTCCTATGGTCCGGCAAAGCCCGGAGACGCGATGCCAACCCCGCCCACCCTGACCGACCGCGTAGCCCTTGCCCGCCACCGCAGCCGCGCGCGCCGCGATCCGGCGTTTTTCCTTCACGAAGCGGTGGCCGCCGAAGCTCAGCAAAGACTCATCGGGGTTAACAGAACCTTTACAGCCGCCGCCATCGTCACCCCTTTTGCGGAAATCTGGCAGGATGCCTGGCCAGCGGCGCGGATTGTGGCCGATGACGAGGTGCTGGCGCTGGTGCCCGGCGCGCATGATCTGGTGATCCACGCCCTGGCGCTGCACTGGGCCAACGATCCGGTCGGGCAACTGGTGCAATCCTTTCGTGCGCTGCGCCCCGACGGGCTGTTTCTGGGCTTTGCCTTCGGCGGCCAGACCCTTAATGAGCTGCGCGCCTGTCTGGCCGAGTCTGAGGCCGCGCTGACCGGCGGTCTGTCGCCGCGGGTGCTGCCGATGGCCGAGATCCGCGATCTGGGGGGCTTGCTGCAACGCGCGGGCTTTGCCCTGCCGGTGGCCGATAGCCTGAGCCATGCCGTCAGCTACCGCGACGCCTGGCACCTGATGGCCGACCTGCGCGCCATGGGCGAGGCCAACGCGCTGGCCGCGCGTCTGCGCCACCCCACCCGGCGCGCGGTGCTGGCCGATGCCGCTGCCCGCTACGCCGCCCGGTTCAAGCGGCCCGACGGCCGCATCACCGCCACTTTCGAGATCATCTGCCTGACCGGCTGGGCACCGCACGCCAGCCAGCAACAGCCGCTGCGCCCCGGCTCGGCGGTGCAGCGCCTGGCCGATGCTTTGGGAGCCACCGAATCGGCGGCGGCAAAGCCCGCGCCGAACGGTTGACGCGGGCGCACGGGCGGCTATCTCAAGCGGCAACCAGAAATAGGAACACACCATGCCGAAGATCACACCGGATACCGCCGCAGAGGGGTTTGTCGCGCCGGGGCAGGGCCGTCTTGACCACGCGCCCGCCGACCACCCGCCGGTGCGCGCGGCGCGAATCGGGGTGCTGCTGGCCAACCTCGGCACCCCTGACGGCACCGATTACTGGTCAATGCGGCGCTATCTCGGCGAGTTTCTTTCGGACCAGCGGGTGATCGACTATCCGGCGTGGAAATGGCAGCCGCTGCTGCAACTGATCATCCTGAGCAAGCGCCCCTTCACCAGCGGCGCCAATTACCGCAAGATCTGGAACCACGCGGCGGACGAAAGCCCGCTGATGACCATCACCCGCGCCCAGACCGCCGCCCTGGCCAAGGCGATCGCGTTACAATTTGGCGAATCAGTCGTGGTTGATTTCTGCATGCGCTACGGCAACCCCTCGACCGCATCGAAAGTGCGCGCGATGGTGGCGGCGGGTTGCGAGAAGATCTTGTTTTTCCCGCTTTATCCGCAGTATGCCGGGCCGACCACGGCAACCGCCAATGACGCGTTCTTTGCCGCCCTGATGGTTGAGAAGCGCCAGCCCGCCGCACGCACCGTGCCGGAATATTTCGACCATCCGCTCTATATCGAGGCGCTGGCGCAGTCGGTGGAACAGGCTTACAGCGGTCTCGATCATCGCCCCGACGTGTTGGTGACCTCGTATCACGGCATGCCGAAGCGCTATCTGATGGCGGGCGACCCCTATCACTGCCAGTGCGCCAAGACCTCGCGGCTGCTCGGCGCGCGGCTGGGCTGGGGGCCGGGGGCGATCGACATCAGCTTTCAGTCGGTGTTCGGGCCGGAACAGTGGCTGCAACCCTATACCGTGAAACACGTGGCCGAGCTGGCCCGTCAGGGCAAAAAGCGCATCGCCATCATGTCACCGGCCTTTGCCGCCGACTGCATCGAGACGCTGGAAGAAATCAACGGCGAGATTCGCGAGGCGTTCCTGCACGCCGGGGGCGAAAGCTTCACCTACATTCCCTGCCTGAACGACACGCCTGCCCACATTGCGGCGCTGGTGGCGGTGATCGGGGATAACCTCGCAGGCTGGATCAGCCCCGCCAGTCAAGGCGCAAGCCGCTGAAACCAATGAAAAAGGCGGCAGATTGCTCTGCCGCCCTATTTCATTGCGCCGAACCGATCAGTTGGAAGCGACAGCGGCCACAACCAGCAGCAGCAGCAGCGGGACGACGATGCCACCAGCCGACGACGAGGTCTGAGCTTCCACGACGACCGGCTCCATGACCGGCACGACAATACCGCCCGCGAACGCGGACGAAGCAGCAACCGACAGAGCGGCGGCGAGAGCAAGTTTCTTCATGTTAACCTCCAGATATTGCGTGTCATCGAGATGTTCAGAGGCGATAACAGGCACCCAAGACTGATCCTCGTATATGGTAGCTACGCGTGTTTCGCCAGAGGTGCAATTGGCCAAAAACCGCATCCGTTTGCTGCATCGGCAAAGCGTCAAATTAGCAACACCTGGGTGCCGACCTGCGACAGCGCGAACAGCTCCTGGATATGCTCGTTGTAAAGGCCGATGCAGCCATTCGACGAGCGCCGCCCGATCTTGCGGGTGTCGTGGGTGCCGTGAATCCGGTAGTACTGCCACGACAGATACATGGCGTGGGTGCCCAAGGGGTTATCGGGGCCGGGGCCGATGTATTCGGGCCATTCGGGGTTGCGCTTGAGCATCGCCGGGGTGGGCCGCCACGACGGGCCGACCACCTTTTCCACCACTTCGGTGCGCCCGCGCCGCGTCAGATCATCGGTCAGGGGCACCGAGGTCGGGTAGAGTTTGTAGATGGTCTGGTCTTGCGACCAGAAATGCAGCGCGCGCGAGGTCGTATCGACCAGAATCGCCCCCTTGCGGGTGTCGCTGAAATAGGGCTGCCAATCCAGCATCCGAAAGCTCGAGATGTTGTTGCGCACGGTGGCCGGCGGTTCCATCTCGGTGGTTCCGTCCTGCGCGAATGCCGGCAGGGTCATCGCGCCAAGCGCCGCCACGGCTGCGCCAAGCACGGCGCGGCGGTCCGGATCGAACATGTTGTCGGCTGGCATCGGCCAATCTCCTTGCGTTTCTTGTTGCGCGCTGTTTACCCCCTTGCCTGACAGGCTGCAAATCAAACGCTCGTGCATCGGCGGGTTCACGCAGAGTTGGGTTTGAACCTTTCATCAGATCACGGTAAGGGCGTGGTTTGGTTGCGCCAGTGGTTGGGCCACGATTTGGGCCAAGATTTGGGAATGACATGAAAAGACGTTCGGTTCTGGCAGTTCTCGGCATGGGGGCAGTGGCCGCCTGCACCACCTCTGCGCCGCAACTTGGCACCGATGGCAAACCGTTGCCGCAGGTTTACAAGATCAACGCCGCGACGGCGGCCAAGATACCCTTCCATCTGCTCGATGCGGTCAACACCCTGCGCGCGGCAAAAGGGGCGGCGCCGTTGCAATTCAACGCCCAACTGAACGCCGCCGCCGCCACCCATTCGCGCGACATGGCGGTGCAGAACCGGCCCTGGCATTTCGGTTCGGACGGCTCGTCGCCGCTGGTGCGGGTGCAGCGCGCGGGCTACCCCGGCAAGCTGCTGGGCGAGCTGATCTCGGAAACCTACGAGACCGAGCTTGAAACCCTGGCGCAGTGGACGGCCGAGCCCGACACCCGTGCCGTGATCCTTGACCCGATCGCCAACGAAATCGGCTTTGCCTGGTTTCAGGAATCCAGCGGCAAGCTGTGGTGGACCCTGCTGACCGGCGACGCCCACGGCCAGGCGGCGATGAACATCCCCAACACCGCGCTTGGGGTCGAGACCACCAGCGAAATGGATGGCATCCCGCAGAACTGACAGCAAGCCCGCCGCCCCTGCCGCCGGTTACGGCAGGATGTCGATCCGGGTGCCGTCATTCACCATGGCATAGACCACTTCCATCTCGCGGTCCCTGACCGCGATGCAGCCCGCGGTCCAGTCGCCCTTGTTGCGGCCTTTCCAGTCGGATCGGCCATGGATGAAAATGTCGCCGCCGGGCGGCTGGCCTGCCAATAGCGCCGCTGCACGATCGGCGTCGCTTGGGTACGAGATGCCCAGCGCAAGGTGATAATTGCTGTCGGGATTGCGGCGGTTGATGAAATAGCTGCCCTCGGGGGTGCGGCCATCGCCTTCGAACTGCTTGGGGCCTTGTGGTGCGAAGCCGAGTGCCACGTCATAGCTTTCCAGCACCTGATCGCCGTGCAGCAGATACATCTTGTGGGCCGACTTCTGAACCTGCACCGAAGTGACCTCGGGGCCGTCATAGCTGCGGAATTTGGTCGAACATGCCGACAGCCCCAAGGCCAAGGCCAGTGCGAAAGCGATCCTGATCATGTGTTGCTGCCCGCTACGTTTTTTTTGACCCTACCGCAAAAACACCCATTCTGCCTAGCCGCAAATTGCCCCGGCACCGCACGGTTAGGTGATCTCCGGGGCCGCAAACGCGGACCGGTCGCTAGCGCGGGCCGCGCGGCAGGCTGAAGCGGGCCGCCAGCTCGACATGGGCCGACCAGCGGAACTGATCCACCGGCTGCACCCAGTCGAGGGTATAGCCCGCCGCCAGCAGCACGCGGGCATCGCGCGCAAACGTCACCGGGTTGCACGAAACGGCAGCAATCACCGGCACGCCGCTGCGGGCCAGGGTGGCGGTCTGGGCCTCGGC
>CAYQPD010000005.1:0-24971 GCA_964419305.1 uncultured Rhodobacter sp. | reverse complement strand
CTCGCCTTCGGCGGTGGCTTGCAGAAATGCCCCCGGTGGCGGTGCCACCAGCGCCCGGCCAAAGCGCTGCATCGGGCTTGCGCGCAGCGCCACCACCTCACCGTCCCAGCTTAGCCGTGCCAGCCCCTGCGCCTCGGCCACCCGCGCCAGCGCCAGCCGCAGCGCGCCATCCAGCGCCTTGCCGCCCGTCACCGCCACATCCGGCCCGGCCAGACTTTGCGTCACCGTCAGCGCCAGCTCGCCCGCGCGCGAGCCGCCGGTGATCACCAGTGCTGTCAGCGCCGGAAAGGCGGCGACCAGATCGGGGTGCAAAAGCTGGCAGTCGGGCACTGCCACCAGCACCTCAGAGGCGCGGGCATGAAACCCGATCAGCGCCCCGCCCTTGGTGCGCCGCCCCGCCAGCACCGCCCGCCGGCGCGAGCGCGGCGGCGAGGTGAGGATGGGGCGCAGCACCGCCTCGATCCCCTGCCCGGCCAGCGCCGAGCGCACCACCCCCAGCTTCCAGTCGGCGACAAAACCGTCGGACGCGTGTTGCAGCAAACAGCCGCCACAGGTGCGGGCATGCGGGCAGGGCGGGCGCACCCGGTCGGGCGAGGGGGTCAGGATGCGCGCATCTTGCAGGCGGTCGCCTTGCAGCGCGCCCTCGACCACCTCGCCCGGCAGCATCCCGGCCCCATAAACCGGGCCATCCGGCGTTTCGGCAATGGCATCGCCGAGGTGGCCGAGGCGGGCAATTGTCAGCTTCACTCTGCCGCTTCCGACTCATCGGTGCCGATGAAGCCGCCCGACTGGCGGTTCCAGTAGCGCGCGTAAAGCCCGCCCTCGGCCAGCAACGCCGCGTGGCTGCCCTGCTCGACGATGCGGCCTTGATCCATCACCACGATCCGGTCCATCGCGGCAATGGTGGAAAGGCGGTGCGCAATCGCCAGCACGGTCTTGCCCTGCATCACCCGCCCCAGCGCGTGCTGGATGCTGGCCTCGACTTCGCTGTCCAGCGCCGAGGTCGCCTCGTCCAGCACCAGGATCGGCGCATCCTTGAGAAACGCCCGCGCCAGGGCGATGCGCTGGCGCTGCCCGCCCGACAGCTTGACCCCGCGCTCGCCCAGAAATGCGGCATAGCCCTTGCGCCCGACATGATCGACCATGCCCGCGATGAAGTCATGCGCCTCGGCAGCCCGTGCCGCCGCAATCACTTCGGCCTCGGTCGCGTCGGGGCGGCCATAAAGGATGTTGTCGCGGGCCGAGCGGTTGAACATCGCGGTTTCCTGCGTGACCATGCCGATCTGGCGGCGCAGGCTTTCCTGCGTTACTTCGCGCACATCCTGCCCGTCGATCAGGATGCGCCCGCTTTCGGTATCGTAAAGCCGCAGCAGCAGCGCCACCAGCGACGATTTCCCCGCCCCCGACGCGCCCACGATCCCCAGCTTTTCCCCGGCGCGCACTGTAAGGTCGATCGCCTCGACCCCGCCGCGCTGGCGCCCGTAGGCGAACGAGGCATGCTCGAACCTGATCTCGCCCCGCACCCGCGCCAGCGCCACCGCCCCCGGTGCATCATCAAGGCTGTAGGGGGCCGAGAGGGTGCGCATGCCGTCTTCGATCTCGCCGATCGCGGTGTAGATCGACATCAGGGTAAAGCTGACCCAGCCCGACATCTGGGCGATCCGCATCGCAATCGCCCCCGCCGCCGCAATCGCCCCCGCCGAGGCGCTGCCCTGCTGCCACAGCCAGACCGTGCCGCCGATCAGCACCACCGGCAAGGCCCCCGCCAGCGCCATCAGCGCCAGCCGGAACCAGGTCGAGATCACCCCGAACTCCAGCGACCGCTCGCGAAACACCGCCATCGAATGCAGCGCCACCAGATCCTCGAACGCGGCATGCGCGAACAGTTTGACGGTGCGGATGTTGGTGATGGTATCGACCACCTGCCCCGACACCATCGCCCGCGCATTGGCCCGCGCCGCCGAGTTGACCTTGATGCGCGGCAAAAAGTAGCGGATCAGCAAAAGGTAAACCACCAGCCACAGCGCCAGCGCCAGCGCCACCCGCGCGTCGATGGTCAGCAAAAACAGCGCCGAGCCCACCACCGAGGCCAGCGCGAAAGCGCCGGTGTTGATGATCTCGGTCGCAGCGTCGGTCACCGCGCGCGACACCTGCATCTGTTTTTGCGAAATCCGTCCGGCAAAATCGTTCTCGAAAAAGGTGATCGCCTGCCCCAGGGTCCAGCGATGCAGCCGCGACAGCACCAGCGGCAGCACGTTGGGCCCGACGATGATCGAGTTTGACGCCGCCGAGGCCGCAAATGCCAGCGGACGTGCAACGAGGTAAAAGCCGACAAACGCCGCGATCAGGCCGAGGTGGCCGCCAAAGAACCCGACCGGACCGGTCGCCAGTGTGGCGTCGATCACCCAGCCCAGCAGCAGCGCCGCGATCACCTCGGACGTGCCGGCCAGCGCCGAAATCGCAGCCGCAAGCCACAGCATCGGCCAGGCGCCTTTCAGGCACCAGCGCATGAACGCGCCCAGTCGCTGCGGTGGTGGCCCATCCGCCGGACGGAACGCCGCAATCAACCCGCCAAGCCGCGCCAGCCCCGTGAAACCGCGCGAATTACGGGAGTGATCGGAAACATGCGGCACGCCAGCATCCTTGTTCAAGGCAGGACTGGCAGCATAGCCCGGTTTGCCGGAAAGGAAAACCGGCGCTCAGGCCAAAAGCTGCTGGCGGCTCAAGGAAAACCCCGAACTGATCCAGCGCGACTCGAGCGCCCTGAGCCGCGCCCCAAGCGCCGGGCCGTGCAGGGCGGGCATCAGATCGGCGGCGGCAAGCGGAAATTCGGCAGCCGCCCCACGGGCGATGTCGCCGCGCCAGCCAAAGGGCGGCGGCACCGCCAGCACGGCGGCGCGGGCCAGAACCATATCGGCGGCAAGCGCCGGACCAAAGCGATAGCCCAGCTCGGCGGGCGACCGGGTTGCGCCGATCTCGGCCCGCACCAGCGCCAGCGCGGCCGCATCCTTGCGTGCCAGCCGCAAGCGCCGCCCGACATCCTGCCCGCCCAGCACCGCCAACCGGCGTTGCCAGCGCGGAGCAAGCCCGGCCTCGAAATGCACCAGCGGGGCCAGCGCGCGCGGGTCGGCCCCCGGCAGCACGCGGGCAAGGATACCCGCCCCCGCCATGGCGGCCACTGCGGGCGCGGGATCGCGCGCGGCCAGCAGCTTGCCCATCTCGGCCCCGACCCGCTCGCGCGAAAGCTGCTCGATCCCGTCGGCATTGGCGGCGCAGGCGGCCAGACCCTCGGGGTCAAGCCCGCCCTCGGGATTACCGTAGATCGCATGAAAGCGAAAGAACCGCAGGATGCGCAGCCGGTCCTCGGTGATCCGGGCGCTGGCATCGCCGACAAAGCGCACCCGCCGCGCCAGCACGTCGGGCAAGGCGCCAAGCGGGTCGATCACTTCGCCCGCCGGGGTGGCGTAAAGCGCGTTCATGGTCAGATCGCGGCGCGCCGCATCCTCGCCGATCAGGGTCGAGAACGCCACCGTGGCGCGCCTGCCATCGGTTGCCACGTCGCGGCGAAAGGTGGTGATCTCGTGCCCGATGCCGCCCGCCACCACGGTCACCGTGCCATGGTCAAAGCCGGTGGGAACCGCCTTGAAACCGGCGGCCATTGCCAGATCGGTCACTGCCTGCGGCAGGGCATCGGTGGCGATATCGACATCGTGCACCGCCAGCCCCAGCAACGCATTGCGCACGCAGCCGCCGACCATCAGCGCGCGATACCCGGCCCCGGTGAGTGCGGCACAAACCGCCTGGGTCTCGGGGCGCGTCAGCCAGGTGCCGGTGATCTTCATTGCTGCAACCCTTCGGCCAGCCCGCGCAATATCCGCGCGGTGGCCCCCCAGATGTAGTAGGGGCCGAACGGCACCGCGTAATAGCGCCGCCATTGCCCGCGCCACAGCCGCGCCTCGATCCGATAGTGCGCGGGGTCGGCCAGATGCGCCAGCGGCACCGCAAACACCTCGTCCACTTCGCCGGGCTCGGGGCGGGCGATGAAATCATCGGTGATCAGCCCCAGCACCGGCGTCACCCGGAATCCGGTCACGGTTTCATGCGCCGGAAGGCAGCCCAGCAGTTGCACCAGACCGGGGTCCAGACCGATCTCCTCGCGCGCCTCGCGCAACGCCGCCGCCTCGGGGCCGGTGTCTTCGGCCTCGATCTTGCCGCCCGGAAACGCAATCTGGCCGGGGTGGTGGGCAAGGCGCGACGAGCGTTTGGTCAGGATGACCTCGGCCCCACAGGGTCGGTTGCACACCGCCACCAGCACCGCCGCCGGACGCAGCAACCTCACCGCCGAGGCCACTCCGGGGTTCAGATCGAAATCCGAGGATGCCCCCGCCGGGCGCATTATCACCCGGCGCAGCGCTTCAGGCCTGATCATCGCGCCCCTTTTCCGCCGCGCTGCCCAGCGTGCTGGGGTCGAACTCGTAATGGGCGCCGCAGAACTGGCAATCGGCGGTCACGATGCCCTCGGGCGTGGTCATCTGCATGATCTCGCGGGCGGGGTAGATGCCCAGTGAATGGCGCACCTTGTCGGCCGAACACGAACAGCCGAACCGCACCGGCTGGGGCGCAAACACCCGCGGGCCTTCGGCGTGAAACAGCCGGACCAGAAGGTCGGTCGGCGGCACCAGCGGCCCGACCAGCTCCAGCTCTTCGACGGTATCGAGCAGCAGGTTGACCCGCGTCCAGTTCTCGGCCTCGTCGCCCCCGACCAGATCGTCGTGGGTCAGCAGCCCGCCCTCGCCGCTGCCCGCGCCCGCGGCGACAAAGGGCGAGGCCTTGGGCATGTGCTGCACCATCACCCCGCCGCCCCGCCACTGCGCCCCGGCCCCCGGCACCTGAACCCGCCCGAAGCTCAACGCAAACCGGGTCGGCAGTTGCTCGGACTGGGCAAAGTAGGTCTCGGCACATGCGGCCAGCGAGCCGCCGGTGATCGGCGTGATGCCCTGATAGGGCGTCATGCCCGCGCCCTGATCAATCCGCACCGCAAAAGCGCCGCCGCCGATCTGGTCAAACGCCGGGGTCTCCGGGTCGAATTGCGCGGGGTCGAAATGGGCGTAGGCACGGATCCGCGCGGCCTGGCCATCTGCGGTCGGACCATAGTAGTCGGTCGCGATCAGCCTGACCGCGCCGCTGCCCTGCACCTGCAAGGATAGCCGCCAACGCAGCTTGATGGTCTGGCCGATCAGCGCCGTCAGCAGCGCCGCCTCGGCCACCAGCGCCTCGATCTGCGGCGGGTAGGCGTGCTGACGCAGCACCTGATCCAGCACCCCGTCCAGCCGCGCCACCCGCCCGCGGATGTCGGCGCGGTCAAGCTGAAATGGCAGGACGCTGTCGTCCCAGGTGATTTTCGAGAGCGTGGTCATGGGGTTTCCTTGGCAAGCCGGACTTGGCATACCGTGACGATATGGGGACGGCAAGCGATGCACCAAGGGGCAGGCGATGATCAGACGCTATGGCGAGCCGGTGAAACCGGGGCAATCCTATGGCCGCAGGCCCGGTGCCTATGCCATCCTGCTGCAAGGCCAGCGGATTCTCGTCACCCGTCAGGCCGCCCCCACCCCCGAGTTCCAGTTGCCCGGCGGCGGCATCGAGCCGGGCGAGCAGCCGCTGGCCGCGCTGCACCGCGAGGTGCTGGAAGAAACCGGCTGGCGCATCGCCCTCATCCGCCGCATTGGCGCGTTTCGCCGCTTCACCTACATGCCCGACTATGATCGCTGGGCGGAAAAGCTCTGCGCCATCTATCTTGCCCGCCCGATCCTGCGCCTTGGCCCGCCTTCCGAGCCCGGCCATACCGCCGTCTGGCTGCCGGTCCGCGCCGCCCTGACCGCCTTGGGCAACCAGGGCGACCGCGCCATGCTGGCGCAGGTGCTGCGCAGGTACTGAACCCGCTGGCGCCGATCGGCCCCAATTTCGCGGGCCGCGCCGCGGGGCTCTGAACCCAGCTCGATCTCTCGTTTGCACAAATACTCCACCGGGGTGACACGCGCCCGAAAAACAGTCCAGTGGACTGTTTTAGCGGGGAACGCGTCGCCCGTGGCGACGCCGGGGGGGTGTGCCCCCCCCGGCTTCCTGCCCTTACCCGATCGCCGCCGCTTTCACGTCGGCGTCGATGTAGGGCAGATACTGGACGAAATTTGCGGCAAACATTGCCACCAGCTTGGCCGCCTGGGCATCGTAGGCGGTGCCATCGGTCCAGGTCGAGCGCGGGTCCAGCAGCCCACTCTCGACCCCCGCCACTGCCACCGGCACCTCGAAACCGAAGTTCGGATCACGCCGGAATTCGCCCTTGGCCAGGCTGCCGTTCAGCGCCGCCACCAAAAGCGCGCGCGTTGCGCGGATCGGCATGCGCTTGCCCACGCCGTAAGCGCCGCCGGTCCAGCCGGTGTTGACCAGCCAGCAGGTGGCCCCCTGTGCCGCGATCTTGGCCTGCAACAGCTTGCCGTAAAACTCGGGTCGCCGCGGCATGAACGGGGCGCCAAAGCAGGTCGAAAAGGTTGGCTCGGGCTCGGTGATGCCGCGCTCGGTGCCCGCCACTTTCGAGGTGAAACCCGACAGAAAGTGATACATCGCCTGCGCCGGGGTCAGCCGGGCAATCGGCGGCAGCACCCCGAAGGCGTCGCAGGTCAGCATGATCACGTTGCGCGGATTGCCCGCCATGCCGGTTTTCGAGGCGTTCGAGATATACCCCAGCGGATAGGCGCAGCGGGTGTTCTCGGTCAGGCTGGTGTCGGCAAAATCCAGATCCAGCGTTTCGGGATTGAACACCATGTTCTCGACCACGGTGCCAAATTTCGAGGTGGTGGCATAAATTTCCGGTTCGGCCTCGGGCGACAGATTGATGGTCTTGGCGTAGCAGCCGCCTTCGAAGTTGAACACGCCGGTGTCCGACCAGCCGTGTTCGTCATCGCCGATCAGGGTGCGCGAGGGGTCGGCTGAAAGGGTGGTCTTGCCGGTGCCGGAAAGCCCGAAGAACACCGCCGCATTCGCCGGGTCATCCAGTGCATGGTTGGCCGAGCAGTGCATCGCCATCACGCCTTTGCCGGGCAGGATGTAGTTCAGCAGCGTAAACACCACCTTCTTGATCTCGCCCGCATAGGCGGTCTGGCCGATCAGCACGACCTTACGGTCAAAGTTCAGCGCTACCACGGTGTCAGAGCGGCAGCCGTGCCGGGCCGGATCGGCCTTGAAAGTCGGGCTGTTGAGAATGGTCCATTCCGGCACAAAGGTATCAAGTTCGGACCTCGCCGGGCGGCGCAGCATGTGGCGGATGAACAGGCCGTGCCAGGCCAGTTCGCTGACCACCCGCACATCCAGCCGGTGCGCCGGGTCGGCCCCGCCGAACAGGTCTTCGACAAAGTAGCTGCGGCCCTGCATATGGGCCAGAAAATCGGCATAAAGGCGGTCGAACGCGTCGGGCGCCATGGGGTGGTTGTTTTCCCACCAGATGGTCTTTTCCACCGACGGCGTGCGCACGATGAATTTGTCTTTGGGCGAGCGCCCGGTGAACTGCCCGGTCGAACACATGAAGCAGCCGCCCTTGCCCAGGGTGCCTTCGCCGCGCAGGATCGCTTCTTCGACCAGCGCCGGCTCGATCAGGTTGTAATAAACCGTCCCCAGCCCGGTGATGCCTTGATGATCCAGTTTATGGCTGGGGTTCACGCGTCCTAGTGTCATGTGCAAGCTCCCGCGGCCGCCAGCGCGACCACTGTCAGTTTGATGTCGGCACCCTTGGCCACCACGGATACCGGCCAGCGCCGGAGCCGGCGCTGACACGCGGCCTATAACATGACGGTTTCCGGGTGGAACAGGGCGGATGGCCACAGTTAGCGCAAGCAGCCTGAATTTGGTGCTACGATTGGCCCGACTGCGGCAAATTAGTCAATTATTGGTAATATTAGCGTTCCCTGTAGCCATGCAGACCGGGTGATTCGCAGTTAGGGATTGATTCTGCGGGATGAAAACAGGATCATGGGGCAAAAATAAGTCAACACGAGCAGCACAGGAAAACCGCAAATGTCAAGGATCGCCCTGGTGGACGACGACAGGAATATCCTGACGTCGGTGTCGATGACGCTCGAAGCCGAAGGCTTTGAAGTGGATACCTATAACGACGGGCAATCCGCGCTGGATGCCTTCAACAAGCGCCTGCCCGACATGGCGGTGCTCGACATCAAGATGCCGCGGATGGACGGGATGGACCTGTTGCAGCGCCTGCGTCAGAAGACCCAGATGCCGGTGATCTTTCTGACCTCGAAGGATGATGAGATCGACGAGGTGCTGGGGCTGCGCATGGGGGCCGACGACTATGTGAAAAAGCCGTTTTCGCAGCGCCTGCTGGTCGAGCGCATCCGCGCCTTGCTGCGCCGTCAGGACGCCATCGCCACCGGCGAGGTGGCCACCGCCGAAGACACCAAGATCATGGAGCGCGGCCAGTTGCGGATGGATCCGCTGCGCCACGCCGTCAGCTGGAAGGGCCAGGACGTGTCGCTGACGGTGACGGAATTCCTGCTGCTGCAAGCCCTGGCGCAACGCCCTGGTTTCGTGAAAAGCCGCGACGCGCTGATGGATATCGCCTATGATGATCAGGTTTACGTCGATGACCGCACCATCGACAGCCACATCAAGCGCCTGCGCAAGAAACTGCGCGGGGCCGACGCCGAGTTTTCGGCGATCGAGACGCTTTACGGTATCGGGTATCGTTATAACGAAGAGTGACGGCAACCATGACCGTTGCGCAGCGCCTGCCGATGGCTGACAAGACCCCGGTCCGCAAAGGCGAAGTTTTGCTGGGTGACGACTGGGTTTCGCCCGACGCCCTGACCGACCCGCACCTGCACACCGGGCGCGGGCGGCGCGGGCTGCTGGCGCTGAACCATTCGCCTCTGGCACGAAAAATCATCATTTTCAACATGCTGGCGCTGGTCATTCTGGTGGCCGGGGTGCTGTTCATGAACCCGTTCCGCGACAGTCTGGTGTTGCAGCGCGAACAGGGACTGGTGGCGGAAGCCCAACTTGTGGCCAACCTGTTCGAGGTGCAGATGCCCGGCACCGCGGCCGTCGATCTGGCGACGGGGGGCGACATTGACGTCGCGCAAACCCTGGCGCAGGTCGATCTCGGGCCGGGGGTCGAGGTCTTCGTGTTCGACGGCTATGGCGCGCTGGTCGGCAGTGCCGTGGGGGCTGCGCGCGCGGCACCGCAGGATCTGCGCTCGACCATGATCACCGATTTTCTCAACCTGATCTGGGATGGCGTCTCGGGAGTGCTGTCGCGCGCGCCCGATACCGTGCAGCCGATTGATGGGGCCAGCCTGGCGCAGGACCTTTACGGCGGGGCGCGGGCCGGCGACATCTCGGTCAATACCGCGCAGACCGCCGAAGGTTCAGCGCTGTTTTCGGTGGCGACCCCGATCTGGCGGGCCGGTGAAGTGCTGGGCGTGGTGGCGGTGACCTCGGCCGAGGGCGAGATCGACCGGCTGGTGCGCTACGAGCGCGAGCAGGTGTTGCAGATGTTCGTGATCGCCCTGCTGGTCTCGATCGGGCTGAGCCTGGTGCTGGCCTCGACCATCGCCAATCCCCTGTCCGATCTGGCGGCGGCGGCCGAACTGGGGCGCGACCGCGACGCCCGCAAGATGGCACCGGGCCGGGTGCGCATCCCCGATCTGACCGCCCGGCCCGACGAGATCGGGCGGCTGTCGGTGGCGATGCGTGGCATGGTGGCCGCCCTTTACGACCGGATCGACGCCAACGAACAATTTGCCGCCGACGTGGCGCACGAGATCAAGAACCCGCTGGCCAGTCTGCGCTCGGCAGTGGTGACGATGCGCGCCACCCAGCGTGAGGATCAGCGCCAGAAGTTGCTGGAAGTGATCGAGCACGACGTGCGCCGCCTTGACCGCCTGGTCAGCGACATCTCGAACGCGTCGCGGCTGGACAGCGATCTGGTCAAGGACGAGGAGGAAGAGTTCAATCTGCTGAAAACGCTAGGCAATATTGGCGAATACCTGGGCCAGCAGGCGGCCCGGAAGAAGGTTGATTTCATCACCGACCTGCCGTCCGAGCCGATCCTGATTCGTGGGCTCGAGGCGCGGCTGGCACAGGTGTTCGTCAACCTGATCACCAACGCGATCTCGTTTTGTGACGAGGGCGACGCGGTGCGGGTGTGGGCGCGCAGGCGGGAAAACCGGGTGCTGGTGGTGGTCGAGGATACCGGGCCGGGAATCCCTGATCAGGCCCTGACCAAGGTCTTCAAGCGCTTCTATTCCGAGCGTCCGGTCAAGCAGTTCGGCAACCATTCCGGCCTTGGCCTGGCGATCTCGAAACAGATCGTCGAGGCGCATGGCGGGGTGATCTGGGCCGAGAACATCCGCCCCACGCAGGCCGATGTCACCTCGGAACCGCTGGGCGCGCGGTTTGTCGTGGGCCTGCCGGTGTGAGCGCAAGCGGCCCTGCCAAGCCGGATCAGACCACCCTGCACGCCAGTTGCGTCGCATTGCAGGACAAGGGATTGCTGATCCTTGGCCCCTCGGGCAGTGGCAAATCGGCGCTGGCGTTGCAACTGATGGCGCTTGGCGCGGTGCTGGTGGCTGACGATTACACCGATCTTGCGCGCTGCGACGACCATGTGATCGCGCGCTGCCCCGCCGCTCTGCGCGGTTTGATCGAGGCGCGCGGCATCGGCATCCTGCGCGCCGATACGGTGGCACAAGCGCCGGTTGCGCTGGTGGTCGATCTTGGCCGCGTTGAGACCGAGCGGCTGCCGCCAAAACGCCAATTCGCCTTGCTGGGGCTGGTGTTCGACCTTGTGCTGGGGCAGGATGGGGACCATTTTCCCGCTGCGGTGCTGCAAGCGCTCAGGGCTGGGCGGCAGGCATGATTGAGGCAGGGCAGGACTTTGACACCACCGCCACCATCACCGGATGACCACAGCCACGAGCACCGCCTGGTGCTGGTGACCGGCCCTTCCGGGGCGGGTCGCAGCACGGCAATCGCGGCACTCGAAGATCTTGGCTACGAGGTGATCGACAACCTGCCGCTGTCACTGGTGCCCCGGCTGATCGAAGGCCCGCCGCTGAGCCACCCGATCGCGCTGGGGCTGGATGTGCGCAACCGCGATTTCAACACCACCGCGCTGGCCGAACTGATCGACCGCCTGACCCGCGACCCAAAGGTGCAGTTACAGGTGCTGTATCTTGATTGCAGCCCCGACGTGCTGATCCGGCGCTACTCGGAAACCCGGCGCCGCCATCCGCTTGCGCCCGAGGAAACCCCGACCGAGGGCATCGCGCGCGAGAATGATCTGCTGACCGCCGTGCGGGTGCGCGCCGACCATCTGATCGACACCACGGAAATGTCGCCGCACGATCTGACATCCGAGATCGCGCGCTGGTTCAGCCAGACGGCAAAAACCCATATGGCGGTGTCGGTGCAGTCGTTTTCCTTCAAACGCGGGCTGCCGCGCGGCATTGACATGGTGTTCGACTGCCGGTTTCTGCGTAACCCCTACTGGCTGCCCGCGCTGCGCGACCTTGATGGCCGCGATCCGGCCGTGGCGGCCTATGTCGCAGCCGACCCGAACTTTCAGCCGTTCTTCACCAAACTTGCCGACCTTGTGTTGCTGCTACTGCCCGCGCAGCGTGATGAGGGCAAGGCGAATCTGGCGATCGGCTTCGGCTGCACCGGCGGCCAGCATCGCTCGGTTGCAGTTGCAGAAATTTTCGGCAATGTGCTGGTGCAGGCAGGTTGGCCGGTGGCACGGCGGCATCGCGAGCTGGAACGCCGGGCGGCCGCTGCGCCGCCCGCGAGCACAAGGTGAAGCGGGCGTGATCGGCATTGTCATCGTGGCACATGGTGGCCTGGCGCGGGAATATCTTGCGGCAGTCGAGCATGTGGTCGGCAAATTGCCCGCCGCGGCCGCGATCTCGATCGAGGATGAACATGACCGGGCCGGCAAGCAGGCTGAAATCGCTGCGGCTGTGGCCGCAGTCGATCGCGGCACCGGGGTTGTGGTGGTCACCGACATGTTCGGTGGTTCGCCCTCCAACCTGTCGCTGCCGGCCTGCGTGGGCCGCGACCGGCGCATCCTTTACGGCGCCAATTTGCCGATGCTGATCAAGCTGGCCAAGTCGCGCGACCTGCCGGTGGCCGAGGCGGTGGCGTTGGCGCTGGATGCCGGGCGCAAGTATATCAACAGCCTCGACCTGGGTGATTCGGGGTCGAATCGACCCAAGGGCCAGCCATGAGACGGCGCAACCTGCGCATCGTCAACGAAAAAGGCCTGCACGCCCGCGCCTCGGCCCGGTTCGTGGAGCTGGTGGAACACCACGATGCCAGTGCCGTTGTGGCGAAAGACGGCCTGACGGTATCGGGTGATTCGATCATGGGGCTTTTGATGTTGGCAGCCTCGCGCGGAAGCTCTATTGAGGTCACGACCAGCGGAGCCGAAGCTGACCAACTGGCCGACGCGCTTGAGGCGCTGGTGGCCGACCGGTTTGGTGAAGACAGCTGAGGCGCACCGGATCGAGAGGGCTTACGCTTCGTGCAGGATCTTCCCCATAAAACCCGATTTTCCGACGAACCCGGATTTCGGCCCTTCGACAAGCGGCGTCTGTCCTATGCCAGCACCTTCCCCAATCCGTGGAAGGCCGCCGCGATAAGGGTGCTGGAATGGATGACCGGCAAGATCACCCTGCTGCGCCTGATCCATCGCTTCGAGCACAGTGAAAAAGAGGTCGGCCAGGCGTTCTGGTCCAAGGCGCTGCGGTTCATGGGGATCGTGGTCGAGACCCCGGTCGAACAATTTGCCCATATTCCACCGACCGGTGCGGTGGTGGTGATCTCCAACCATCCGCACGGGCTGGTCGATGGCATGGTGCTGGGCGAGCTGATCGGGCGGGTGCGCACCGATTACAAGATTCTGACCCGCTCGCTGATTTCCGGCATTTCGGAAGTCAGCGAATTCCTGATTCCGGTGCCGTTTCCGCATGAAGAAAACATGCTGGAGAAGGGGCTAGAGATGCGCCGCGAGGCAATGGAAATTCTCGCGCGCGGCGGCGTCGTGGTGCTGTTTCCCGCCGGGGCCGTGGCCACCACGACCGGCTGGTGGGGCGAGGCGGTCGAGCGCGAATGGCACCCCTTTACCGCCAGGATGATCTGCCGCAGCAAGGCGACGGTGGTGCCAATCTTTTTCCCCGGCCACAATTCGCCCGCCTATCAGGTTGCCAACCATTTGTCGCCCGTCATCCGGCAGGGGTTGCTGATCCATGAGATCGTCTATGCCCTGAACAAGCCGCAAAAGCCGGTGATCGGCGCCCCGATCCCGTGGGACGAGCTTGCCCCGCACACCAGCAACCAGACCGAATTCGTGGCCTGGCTGCGCGCGCGCACCCTGGCGCTGAAGGAACATCCGCACGCGTAACGCTCACCGGGTCGGCACCGGCGGATCGACGCGGTAGTCGTAAAAGCCGCGCTGCGTCTTGCGGCCCAGCCAGCCCGCCTCGACGTATTTCGTCAGCAGCGGGCAGGGGCGGTATTTGGTGTCGGCCAGCCCGTCGTGCAGCACGTTCATGATCGCCAAACAGGTATCCAGCCCGATGAAATCGGCCAGCTCCAGCGGCCCCATCGGGTGATTGGCCCCCAGTTTCAGCGACTCGTCGATGGATTTGACCGAGCCGACGCCCTCGTAAAGCGTATAGACCGCCTCGTTGATCATCGGCATCAGGATGCGGTTGACGATGAAGCCGGGAAAATCCTCGGCGCTGGCGGCGGTTTTGCCAAGCTTTTCAACCACCCCCAGCAGGGTTTGATAGGTTTCGTCATCGGTTGCGATGCCGCGGATCAGCTCGACCAGTTGCATCACCGGCACCGGGTTCATGAAGTGGAAACCCATGAACTTTTCCGGCCGATCAGTGCGGCTGGCCAGCCGGGTGATCGAGATCGACGAGGTATTCGAGGTCAGGATGGTGTCGGGTTTGAGATGCGGCAGCAGGTCTTCAAAGATCGCCTGTTTTACCGTTTCGCGCTCGGTTGCGGCCTCGATGATCAGATCGCAAGTGCCCAGATCGGCCAGCTTGAGGGTGGTGGCGATGCGCGCCATCGCGGCGGCCTTGGCGGCCGGGGTGGTCTTGCCCTTGGTCACCTGCCGCGCGATGTTGCGATCGATCAGGGCGACCGCCTTGTCCAGGCTTTCCCGGCTGATGTCAGCCATCAGCACCTCATAGCCGGCCAGCGCAAAGACATGGGCAATGCCGTTACCCATCTGGCCCGCGCCGACGATACCCACTTTTTCGATCGCCACTGCACCCTCCGCGAAGCCCCAAGCGACCATAGGCTGGCCAGCGGTCCGGGTGCAAGCGGGGGCGGGCGGCCATGGTGCCGAAACTTTGTCGCGAATTGACAGTTTAGCCTTTTGGCAACCGGTTGCCTGCAAACTGAGTCTCGGGTGTTGTGACAAATGGGTGGGTGTGATGGCCTATGACTATCCCGGCGAAGGGGCGCTGGACTATTACCCTTGCCGTTATGGCAAGTCGAAACTGCTGTTCCGCGGCCCGCGCCGCGATCTGGAAAGGGCTTATGTCGCGGTGCTGGGCGGCACTGAAACCTACGGCAAGTTCGTGCCGGTGCCCTATCCGGTGCTGGTCGAAGAGGCGACCGGGATCCGGATGGTCAATCTTGGCTGCGTCAATGCCGGGCTGGATGTCTATGTGAATGACCCAGTGGTGGTGGAAATCGCGGCCGGGGCGCAGGCCACGGTGGTGCAGATCGTGGGGGCGCAGAACCTGTCGAACCGGTTCTACGCCGTGCATCCGCGTCGTAACGATCGTTTTCTGTGGGCCTCGGCGGCACTCTGTGCGCTTTACCCCGAGGTCGATTTTACCGAGTTCCACTTTACCCGTCACCTGTTGCAGGCGCTGCATGAGGTGGCACCCGAACGCTTTGAGGCGGTGGTCACAGAGTTGCGCGCGGGCTGGTCGGCGCGGCTGGTCGCGCTGCTTGATCACATTCCGGGCAAGACCGTGCTGCTGTGGCTGGGCGACCATGCGCCGCCGCCCGCCGGTGGCAGGGTAAACCTGCACGCCGACCCGCTGCTGATCGACGCCGAGATGATCGCGACCGTGCGCGCCCATGCCAGCGATTATCTTGAAGTGCTGATCAGCCCTGCGGCGCGGGCCCACGGTCTGGCGGGGATGGCCTTTGCCCCGCTTGAACAACCGGCTGCGCTCGAGGTGCCGGGGCCGACGGTGCATGCCGAGGTTGCCGCCCGGCTGGCGGTGGTGTTGCGGCGGCTGATCTAGCGCCAAAGCAAGACGGGCACCCGATCGGGTGCCCGTCCTGGGCCATCAGGTTGCACTCAGAGCTTGGCGATCAGTTCCGGCACGGCGGTGAACAGATCGGCCACCAGCCCGTAGTCGGCGATCTGGAAGATCGGCGCGTCTTCGTCCTTGTTGATCGCCACGATCACCTTGCTGTCCTTCATGCCCGCAAGATGCTGGATCGCGCCGGAGATTCCGACCGCGACGTAAAGGTTCGGGGCCACCACCTTGCCGGTCTGGCCGACCTGCCAGTCGTTCGGGGCGTAGCCGCTGTCCACCGCCGCGCGGCTGGCGCCCACGGCAGCCCCCAGCTTGTCGGCCAGCTTTTCGATCAGCGCGAAATCGGCCTCCGATCCCACCCCGCGCCCGCCCGAGACTACGATCCCGGCCGAGGTCAGTTCGGGCCGGTCCGAGGTAGCCACCTTGTCCTCGACCCAGGTGCTCAAGCCGGAATTTTCTGCTGCCGCAATGGTTTCAACCGGGGCTTTGCCGCCCGTGGCCGCGGCGTCGTAGGTGGCGGTGCGGATGGTGGCCACCTTTTTCGCATCGCCGGATTTCACCGTCTGAACGGCATTGCCGGCATAGATCGGGCGCTCAAACGTTTCGGCGTCGATCACCGCGGTGACTTCCGAGATCACCATCACATCGAGCAGCGCCGCAACGCGCGGCAGCACGTTTTTCGTGATCGAGGTCGAAGGGGCCACGATATGGCTGTAGTCGCCGGCCAGGCCGACAATCAGATCGGCCAGCGGTTCGGCCAGACCATTGCCATAGGCGGCATCATCGGCAGCCAGCACCTTGGCCACCCCGACCAGCCCGGCGGCTTCGGTCGCGGCGGCAGCAATCTTGTGTCCCGCCACCAGCACTGTTACCTCGCCCAGCGACTTTACCGCCGTCAGCGCCTTGGCGGTGCTGTCGGCCCCGAACGAGCCCCCGATCACATCGGCAATCAGCAGAACGGTCATCAGATCACCCCCGCTTCGTCTTTGAGTTTCGCAATCAGCTCGTCCACCGAAGCCACCCTGACGCCCGCCTTGCGCCCGGTGGGCTCGGTGGTTTTCAGCACCGCAAGGCGCGGGCTGACATCGACGCCATAATCCGCCGGGGTCTTTTCTTCCAGCGGCTTCTTCTTGGCCTTCATGATGTTGGGCAGGCTGGCATAGCGCGGTTCGTTCAGGCGAAGATCGACCGTCACGATCGTCGGCATCTTGACGCGGATGGTCTGCAAGCCGCCATCGACTTCGCGCGTCACCACCGCATGATCGCCCTTGATCGCCAGGTCCGAGACAAACGTCGCCTGGCTCCAGCCCAGCAGCGCCGCCAGCATCTGGCCGGTGGCGTTCATGTCGTTGTCGATCGCCTGCTTGCCGCACAGCACGATGCCGGGGCCTTCGGCCTTGACCACTGCCGCCAGCAGCTTGGCCACCGCCAGCGGCTCGATGTCGGTCTGCACATCCGCTGCGGCTTCGATCAGAATGGCCCGGTCGGCCCCCATCGCCAGCGCGGTGCGCAGGGTTTCCTGCGCCTGTTTCACACCGATCGAGACCACGATCACCTCCGAGGCCTGACCGGCCTCTTTCAGCCGGATCGCCGCCTCAACCGCAATTTCGTCAAACGGGTTCATCGACATCTTCACGTTGGCCAGATCGACCCCCGATCCGTCCGCCTTGACCCGAACCTTGACGTTGTAGTCGATCACCCGTTTGACCGGCACCAGAACCTTCATCAGCGCAAACTCCTTTGTCTCAAGGCCAGACCGTGGGGCCGTGGCACGCTCTTGGCCGCGTCTTTAGCCGGTTTGCGCCTTGAAAAACAGACCAAAACCGACAGGCCGGGGCGGCGGGACGTCGCGTTTGCCGCGATGAGGCGGGCGACGGGCACCATCAGGCACCCGCCCGCCAACCGGTCTAGATGTCGCCAAAGTGGTAATAGCTGGCCTCGCACAGGTTCACACCCGGACGTTCCTGCACGGTGTCGTCGGCTTTGGTGAAGCGCAGGTCGTAGGTGCAGACCGCATCGCCCCCGGCAATCGGGACTTCGACAAAAGCCCCGGCAGCGAGGACGCCGTCAGAAAGCGGGATGGCGCTCCAGGTGTCGGCCCCGGCAGGCGAGATCTCGACGGCCTTGATCGGATCCCAGAGGTTGTTACCGAAGTTGATGGTCAAATCGCCAGCGCAGGCGGTGCCTGCGGCGGCAAAGGTGGAAATAATCGACAGTGCGTGACGAAACATGAAATCTCCCTAAGGTTACGCGCTTGAAGTGGCACGATAAACCAGCGAGGGGCGCAGGAAAAGCGTGAAAATCACCGCCCGATACCCACGGATCGACACTGGCGGGCTCGCGCGCCAGCACCTCAGCGCGTCAGCCCCGGCACCCACAGCACATCGCCCGCGCCGTCGCGGTTGGCCGCCCGCGCCGCCACGAAGAACCAGTCCGAAAGGCGGTTGAGGTATTTGACCGCTTCGGGGTTGACGGCCTCGATACCCGCGAGTTCCACCGACAGGCGCTCGGCGCGCCGTGCGGTGGTGCGACACAGGTGCAGATGCGCCGCCAGCGCGCTGCCCCCCGGCAGCACGAAACTGCGCAGGGGGGCAAGGTTCGCATTCATCACGTCGATCTCGGATTCGAGCCGCGCCACCTGGCCGGCAACGATACGCAGCGGCACATGCCCCGCCTCGTGATCGCGCGCCATGTCGGGGCGGCAAAGGTCGGCACCAAGGTCGAACAGATCATTCTGGATGCGCTGCAAGGCGGCGTCGATGTCGCTGGCGGCATGCTGGCGGGCCAGCCCGACCGTGGCGTTGACCTCGTCCACCGTGCCATAGGCATTGACCCGTGGCGCGTTCTTGGCCACCCGCGCGCCGTTGCCAAGCGCGGTTTCGCCGGCGTCGCCGGTGCGGGTATAGATGCGGTTCAGAATGACCATGGCAGCCCCCTTTGGCCCCGGTGATAGCGCGAAGACCGACCGCAAGGAAGGGATGAGCGGCTTAGCCCCGCAGAATCAGCCAGTCCAGCGCCCGCGTCGGCAGGATGCGGCGGGCGATGTCCATCAGATAAGTCGGCGTGGTCACGAAATAGCGCGGTTTCGGGTGTTTGCTTTCCAGCGCCGCGATCAGCTTTGCCGTCACCGCCGCGGGTTGCAACTCGAAGCGGTCCGGCCCGCCGCCGTGGTAAAGCCGGGCCAGCAGCGGACGATAGGCGTCGCGCCGGGCCGAGTGCTGCCAGTCGATCCAAGCCTCGAAATGGGGGATGGCGTTTTCGCGGATCCGGGTCGCGATCGGCCCCGGCTCGATCAGGATGACCTTGATCCCGGTGCCGGCCATTTCCAGCCGCAGCACATCGGTCAGCCCTTCCAGCGCGAACTTGGTCGCGACATAGGCGCCGCGCCACTGATAGCCCACCAGCCCCAGAATCGACGAGCAGTTGATGATCCGCCCGCCGCCTTGCGCCCGCATCAAGGGGATCACCCGACGGGTCAGATCGTGGGTGCCGAAGAGGTTGGTCTCAAAAATCTCGCGCAAGGCGTCGCGCGGCAGGTCTTCGACCGCACCGGGGCAGGCGAAGGCGCCGTTGTTGTAAAGCGCATCGAGGGTGCCGCCGGTGCGCCCGACCACTTCGGCCACTGCCGTTGCCAGACTGGCCTCGCTGGCGAGATCAAGCGTGAAGCTTTCCAGCCCCTCGCCGCGCAGCCGTTCGCAGTCGGCCTCGGCGCGGCAGGTGGCAAACACCCGCCATCCGCGCGCGTGCAGGGCGTGCGCCGCATCAAAGCCGATACCGGACGAGCAGCCGGTGATCAGGATGGTCTTTTGCATTGCGGTCATCCTGGTCTTTCGTGCGGTTGGCTGGTGGCGATGCTGTGTCGGTCGTCGCTTCGGCCTGCGAGATTGTGCAAATTGTAAAGGGATTGCAATTGCATATCGCTGGGCTATGATCAAGGCTTGTGGAATCGGCAAGTAGTGATGAGGTGCGCAAGTGTCAGAAATTTTCGGACCAGAATTCGCGTTGATGCTTCTGGGTTTGCTTTTGCTGTTCGGGTTGGCATTCGACTTCAGCGGTGGACTGGGTGACGACTGCGGTAGCAGCCTTTGATCTGCATCTGCCCCGGGGCTGCCCGCGCACGTTTCGCGTCTGACTGAGCAACGGGTGGGCTGAGATGTCGGTCCACCGGCTGTCCGTGGTCATTCCATTTTTTGACGAACCTGCTTTCATCCAGATGGCGTTGCGCTCGGTGCTGGCGCAGCCGGTGGCGGGGCTGGAGGTGATCGTCGTCAACGACAATCCGGCGCAGTTCGGCCCAGCGTTTTTCGATGCGCTCAAGCTGCCAGCGCCGGTGCGGGTGCTGCACCACGAGGCCAATCGCGGGCTGTCGGCGGCGCGCAATAGCGGCATCGACGCCGCCACCGGGGCGCGGGTGGGGTTTCTTGATGCCGATGATTACTACCTTGCCGACGGGCTGGCCGCGCAGCTTGCCCTGGCCGAGCGCAGCGGTGCCGACATCACCCATGCCAATTGCTGCATCAGCCCGGTCGGTGCGCCTGACCTGCGGCTGTTGCCGCGTGACCGGGCGCTGTTCAGCCAGCCGCGGCAGGGCAAGGGTTTGCGTGAAGTCGAGCAGGCGCAGTTCATCACCTCGTCATGGTCCAGCCTTTATCGCCGCGATTTTCTGCAAGGTGCCGGGCTGCGGTTTGACCCCGCGCAGATCAAATTCGAAGACCGGCTGTTCGTGCTTGCAGCGGTGACGGCGGCAGGCAGCATCGCCTGCCTTGGCGCGCCGGTGCGGGTGTGGCGTCGGCGTGCCGGGTCGATCTCGGTCACGCCGCCCGGTCTGGCGGCGCATCGCTTGCAGGTGCAATTGCTGGAAAAATGCATGGCGCTGATGCGCGCCCATGCCGCCCGGCCCGGCATGCCCCGGCGGTTCTTGCAGCGCGAGCTGTTCAACACCATGTCGCGGCTGATCTGGGACATGGATCTGATCGCCGCCATCGCCGGGGCCACCGGGCCGGAATATGCCGCTTTGGGCCAGCGCATCGCCCGGCTTCTGGGGGACGAGACCTGTAATCGGCAGCTTTATCCGGGCGATCCGGTGATCGCGCCGATCTCGCGGGTCGGCAAGGTGTCGCGTCACGGCATCATCCGGCGCAGCGATTTTCGGGCGCTGCACCAGGCGCTGCGCGCGGCCGATTTCATGGCCGCCGCAGCGCTGATCGCCGGGCGGAAGGGGCGGGTGCCGCCCAGACGCCGCCGCAACGGCGTCGATCTGGTGCTGCATCTGGGCATGCACAAGACCGGCAGCACCTACCTGCAGCACTGTCTGGCCAGCGAGGCCGAAGCGATGCGCGCGGCGGGCGTGCTTTATCCACAGACCGGGCTGGCGGCGGCTCCGTTTGTGGCGGTGCGGCCCGGCGGCTATCCCGGCCACCTTGGCCTGCTGATGGCCGCGTTGCACGGTCGCAGCGAGCCGTGGCACAGCCTGAACCGCGAGATCGCGCAATCGGGCTGCACGACGGTGGTGCTGTCGTGCGAAGGCATGCTGCTGCCGCTGGCGGCGGATCGGCAGGCCCAGCTTGCGCGCCTGTTCGAGCGGCTGTCGTCCTTCGCAAGCTGTCAGGTGGTGGCCTTCGTGCGCCGCCCCGATGTCGGCCCCGAGATGTTCTACCGCGAGCAGGCCTGCAACGGCCTGCGCCTTGGCGCGCGCTCGGCGCAGGAATTCATGGTCGATTACGGTGCCACCCTGACCGATCTGCCGGGGTTGTTTGCCCCGTTCGAGGCGTTTTCGGGCCGCCCGGTGGCGCTGGTCGATCACGACCGCTCGCTGGCCGAGGGTGCCCATTGGCGCAACTTTCTGGCGGCGGCGGGTCTGGCCGAGCGGCTGGGCCACATTGCCCCGGCGGCGCCGGCGGCAACCTATCCCAGCCCCGGTCGGGATCAGGTGGCGGCGGCCCGGCTGGTCAATGTGATGCTGGACTCCGAGCCGCAGCGCCGGCTGGTGCTGCGCGGCTTTTTTGCCGCCAACCCGCCCGCAGGCAGCGCGGCAATGCTGCTGTCGCCCGCCGACCGTCTGGCGCTGCTGGCACATTTTGCCGCCGCTTCGGCCGAATTTGCCGCAGCGCGCGGTTATGCCCCCGATCTCGAGCGGATCCGCGCCGAACTGGATGCCGAAGACTGGCCGCCCCCCGACGCGCTGTCGGCCGAGCTGCTCGAGCGGCTGCTTGCGGCCCGGCTTCAGGCCGAAGTTGCAGTGGCCGGGGCCGGGCGCGGCGGTTTCGGCTTGCTGCGGCGCATCCGGCCAAGGCCCTGGCTTAGCAAAAGCCTCGACTGGGTTGCGGCGCGCTGGCATGCCCTGCGGCGGCGCTGAACCGGCGGCCGCGCAGTTCCGGCTGGACCGGCCCGCCCGCGCGCATTAAACGCGTGCCATGACCCAGACCCCGCCCGACCCCGGCACCCCGCCGCTTGAAGTTTCCGAACCGCTGCGCCGCGCGATCGGCGAGCGCTATCTGACCTATGCGCTGTCGACCATCATGCACCGCGCCCTGCCCGATGCCCGCGACGGGCTGAAGCCGGTGCATCGGCGCATCCTTTACGCCATGCGCGAGTTGAAGCTGTCGCCGACCAGCGCTTTTCGCAAATCGGCCAAGATCGCGGGCGACGTGATGGGCAACTACCACCCCCACGGCGACGCCGCGATCTATGATGCGATGGCGCGACTGGCGCAGGATTTCAACGTCCGCTACCCGCTGGTCGATGGTCAGGGCAACTTCGGCAACATCGACGGCGACAATCCGGCCGCCTCGCGCTACACCGAGGCCCGGCTGACCGCTGTTGCCGAGGCCCTGATGGAGGGGCTGGCGGAAAACGCGGTCGATTTCCGCCCCAACTACGACGGCACCCTGGAAGAGCCGGTGGTGATGCCCGCCGCCCTGCCGCACCTGCTGGCCAATGGCTCGTCGGGTATCGCGGTCGGCATGGCGACCAACATTCCGCCGCACAACCTGCACGAACTGATCGACGCCTGCCTTGCGTTGCTGAAAACCCCCGATCTTGGCGATGACGCGCTGGTGGCGCTGGTGCCCGGCCCCGATTTCCCGACCGGCGGGGTGATCGTGGAACCCCGCACCAACATCCTTGACGCCTACCGCAGCGGGCGCGGCAGCTTTCGGTTGCGGGCGCGCTGGCAGGTCGAAGACCTGGGGCGCGGGGCGTGGCAGATCGTGGTCAGCGAAATTCCCTATCAGGTGCAGAAATCGAAGCTGATCGAGCGCCTGGCCGAGCTGATCCAGACCAAAAAGGTGCCGCTGCTGGCCGATGTGCGCGACGAATCCACCGCCGACGTGCGCCTGATCCTGGAACCCCGCACCCGCACCATCGACCCGGACATGCTGATGGGCACGCTGTGGCGCAACTGCGATCTGGAGATTCGCTTTGCCCTGAACATGAATGTGCTGATCGACGGCCGCACCCCCAAGGTTTGCAGTCTGCGCGAAGTGCTGCGGGCGTTTCTGGATCACAAGCGCGACGTGCTGCTGCGCCGCAGCCAGCACCGGCTGGAAAAGATCGACCTGCGTCTGGAAACTCTGGAAGGCTTCCTGATTGCCTTCCTGAACCTCGACCGGGTGATCGACATCATCCGCTATGACGCCGACCCCAAGCGTGCCCTGATGGCGCAGGATTGGGGCCACCCCCAGCCGCGCGCCATGAGCGAAAAGGATTACGTGGCACCCCCGCCCGGAATCGGCGAACTGACCGAGCCTCAGGTCGAGGCCATTCTCAACATGCGCCTGCGCAGCCTGCGCCGTCTGGAAGAGATCGAGCTGACCCGCGAACGCGACGCCCTGATGGTCGAACGCGCGGCGCTGGAAGACTTGCTGGCCGCGCCCCGCCTGCAATGGCAACGGGTGGCGAAAGACCTGATCGAGGTGCAGAAAACCTTCGGCCACGCGGCCCCCGGCGGCGCGCGCCGCACCACCTTTGCCGAGGCGGGCGAGGATGCCGTTCCCGCTTACGACGCCCTGATCGAGCGCGAGCCGATCACCGTGATCTGCTCGCGGATGGGCTGGATCAGGGCGATGAAGGGTCAGGTGGCGCTGGATTCCGAGGTCAAGTTCAAGGATGGTGACGCCGGCCGTTTCCTGTTCCACGCCGAGACCACCGACCGCATCATCCTGATCGGCTCGAACGGCCGGGTCTATACCCTGATCGGAGCCAATCTGCCCGGCGGGCGCGGCATGGGCGAGCCGGTGCGGCTGATGGTCGATCTGCCCAACGATGCCGAAATCGTCGATCTGATGATCTGGCGGCCCGGCCAGCGCCTGCTGATCACGTCAACCGCCGGCGATGGCTTCATCCTGCCCTCGGACGAAGTGGTGGCGCAGACCCGCGCGGGCAAGCAGGTGCTGACGCTGCGTGACGGGGTGAAAACCGCACTGTGCCGCCCGATCGGCGGCGATCACGTCGCGGTGGTCGGCGACAACCGCAAGCTCCTGGTGTTCGCGCTGGCCGAACTGCCCGAGATGGCGCGCGGCAAGGGCGTGAGATTGCAGAAATACAAGGACGGCGGTTTGGCCGATGCCACCACCTTCACCCTTGCCGATGGCCTGAGCTGGAAAGACCCCGCCGGTCGCACCCGGCTCGAGCCCGACCTCACGGAATGGCTGGGTGCCCGCGCCAGTGCCGGACGGATGGCGCCGCGAGGCTTTCCGCGCGACAACCGCTTTACCTGATCTGCGGCCTCCCCCCTGCCGATTGCCGCCAATCCCACACCGTTTTCTGGCACTGAGGCATCAACTGTCCCGATCCTGCCCATTCTCCTTTGCCCAAATATCCCGGGGGTGCGGGGGCTGGCCCCCGCGCGGCACCATTGCGCGAACCGCCCTGACCGGCTATGCGAAAGGCAACCCCTGCACAGGACTTTGCCGATGATCCGCGCCCGCCTTGTTGCCCTTGGCCTTTGCCTTGCCGTGCTCGGGGCCTGCGCCAAGAACGATCTGGCCGACCCGCCGGTCGATCTGGGCAATTTCGGGCTGGGTCTGAACATCGCGGTGGCCGACCACATGCAGAAGGTGCCGATCTCGCGCGATGCCTCGGTCGAGGAATGGGAAGCGGCGATGATCAAGGCGGTGGATGATCGCTTCGGGCGCTATCAGGGCACCCGGCTGTTCAATTTCGGCATCAGCATCGACGCTTTTGCATTGGCCCCGCCCGGGATTCCGGTGGTGCTGGCCCCCAAGTCCGTGCTGGTGATCACCGCCAATATCTGGGACGATGCCAAGCAACTCAAGCTCAACCCCGAGGGCACGCGCTTCACCGTGTTCGAGGGCCTGTCGGGCGATACCGTGATCGGCTCGGGGCTGACCAAGACCCGCGCGCAGCAGATGGCGACCCTGTCCTACAATGCCGTCAAGGCGGTCGAGGGCTGGCTGCTGGAAAATCCTGCCTGGTTCGGGCTGAACGGCACCCCGGCCCTTGCGACCGGGGGCAAGTGAGGCTTGCTTTTTCCCGATCCAGCCGCTAAGTGCCGCGCCGTATGAACCCGGGCCTTTCCGGCCCCCCAATCGGCAGAGGCCATCATGGCAAAGGCAAAGTTCGAACGCACCAAACCGCACGTCAACATCG
>CAYQPD010000004.1:27247-51285 GCA_964419305.1 uncultured Rhodobacter sp. | reverse complement strand
GACTCGACGAAATGCGCCAGCCGCAGGTCGGATTCGTTGCGGATCGGCATGTTGACGTGGCCGCATTCCGAAGCCGCCACCACCCGCCCCCACGGGGTTTCATGCACCGGGGCGGCATTGAAGCCGGTGCCAACCCCGATCACCAGCCGGGCCGCATCGGCGGCTGCAACCGGGCCTGCAAGCACCGGCCGCAGGTTCTTGGCGGCAATATGGCCCAGAGCGTGGCCCTGCGCTTGCAGATCGTTGAGGATCGCCACCGTCTCGGCGCGGGTGGCACGGGCCAGCGCGTCGCCGTCGATCACCCAGGCAAGGTTGGTCATCTGCGCTGCGCCGCCGCGCACCGGGCCGGCGGCGGCAACGCAGGCACCGTCACAATCGGCCACCCCGGCCTCGGTCAGATAGCGCCGCAGGATGGTTTCCAGCCCGGCGAACTCGGCATTGCGAAAGCGCCGGATGCTGGCCTCGCGCAGCACCTTGCCATCGGCCAGCGCCACGCGGGTATTGGTGCCACCGATGTCGGCCACCAGATTGAGCGGGGTCTTGGCCATCGGCGGATTCCCTCAAACGCTACCGCGCCAGAGCGCGCTTGAGGGCGTGATAGGACGCTTTGGGGGTGCGCTGCAAGGTTTTGAAATCGACATGCACCAGACCAAAGCGCTTCTCGTATCCCAACGACCATTCGTAATTGTCCAAGAGCGACCAGACGTAATAGCCCGCCACCGGCACCCCTGCTGCAAGCGCGCGTTGCACCGCCGCCAGATGGGCGGCGAGATAGGCGGTGCGGGCCGGGTCATCCACCCCGCCCGCCCGCAGCACGTCGGCATTGGCCATGCCGTTTTCGGTGACATGAAGCGGCAGGGGGCCGGTATAGTCGGCGGCGGTGCGGCGCAGAAAGAATTCCAGCCCCTCGGGGTAAATCTCCCAGCCCATCGCGGTTTTCGGCAGGGGCCCCGGCACTTCGTGATGGCCGGGCCAGGGGCCGGAAACCGGGGCAATCAGCTTGCGGGTGTAGTAGTTGAGGCCGACCCAATCGAGCGGTGCAGCAATGGTCGCCATGTCGTCCTGCCAGCGCGCGGGCAGGTGCGGCCCAAGGCCCGCCAGCGCTTCGGCCGGGTAGGTCTGGTGAAACATTCCTGACAGAAACCAGCGGTTGTAGATCGCGTCATAAAGCCGCGCGGCGGCGGCGGCCTCGGGGGTATCATCGGCGGGGGCCGCGTATTCCATGTTGCACACCGCGCCAAGGTTCTTCATGCCAAGGCCGCGCATCACCTGAATCGCCCGGCCATGCGCCAGCCCGACGTGGTGCATGGCGCGGGCGGTGGCGCGGATGTCGCGCAGCCCCGGCGCGTGCAGGCCAAGAAAATGCGACAGCCAGGCCACGCACCACGGCTCGTTGATCGGGGCGGCGGACCAGATGCGGTCGCCAAGGCGGGCAGCGATCACCTGCACGTAGTCGGCAAACCACTCGGCGATATCGCGGTTGCGCCAGCCGCCCAGATCGGCCAGCGCCGACGGCAGTTCCCAATGGTAAAGGGTCAGGGCGGGTTTCAACCCGCGCGCCAGCATCCCGTCCACCAGCCGGTCGTAGAAGTCGAGCCCCGCAGCGTTCACCGCCCCGCGCCCCTGGGGCAGCACCCGCGCCCACGAGGTGGAAAAGCGGTAAACGTCGAAATTGCCGTCCCGGACCAGATCAAGGTCTTCGGGCCAGCGGTGATAGTGGTCGCAGGCAATCGCCCCGTTTTCGGCGCGCACGACGTTGCCCGGCGTGGCGGCGAAGGTATCCCAATGGGTCGAGCCCGCGCCGCCGAAGGCGTGACCTTCGATCTGATAGGCGGCGGTGGCGGCACCGAACCGGAAGCCCTCGGGAAAATCGGCGCGGTGGGGCAGCATGGCAGGCCTTTCAGGCGGGGCAGGGGCCGGTGGATTGGCCGATGATCAGATCGGCCTCGAGCAGGTGGTGTTGCGGCGCGGTTGCGGGCTTGGCGATGATGCCGAGCAGCATCTCGGCGGCCAGCCGTCCGGCCTCGCGCACCGCACTGCGGGTGGCGGTGAACAGCGGCACCTCGTCGCCGTTGCGCAGGTAGCTGAGCTCGTCGTCATGGATGATCACCGAGACCTCGCGCCCGAGGGCAAGCCCGCGTTCCTGAATGGCCCGGCGCGCCCCGATGGCGGAAATCATCGAGCTGACCAGCAGCGCGGTGGGCGGGGCGGGCTGATCCAGCATCCGGCGGGCGGCGCGGTAACCGGCGGTCTCGGTCATCTCGTCGGTCGCCATCAGCGCGGGGTCTGGGCTCAGCCCGCGCGCCGCCAGCGCATCGACAAAGCCGGCGCGGCGGCGGATCGCGAAATCCATGAACTCCAGCCCGTTGATCAGGCCGATGCGGCGGTGGCCAAGATCGAGCAGAAACTCGGTGGCGCGCTGAAACGCGCGGCGGTTGTTCACATCGACCCAGGAATAGGGCAGGGCGGTGCCGGTGGCGCGGCCATGCACCACGAACGGAAAGCCGATCCCGGTCAACAGCGCGAGGCGCGGATCGTCCATCCGGGGCGCGTGCAGGATGATGCCGTCAACCGTGCCGCGCGCCTTGAGGTCACGGTAGATGCGCTCTTCATCGTTGTCGGGCACCACCGACAGCACCATGTCATAGCCCGCGCGCGAATAGGCCTCGCCCGCGCCGGCCACGAAATCGGCAAACACCGGGTTGACGATTTCGTGCCTGGTGGCAATCGGGATGACGTGCCCGATCGCCATGGCGCGCCCGGTGGCCAGCCGGATGGCGCGGGTGTTGGGGGCATAGTTGTTGCGCCGCGCCGCCGCCACCACCCGCTCGCGGGTCGCAGGGCTGACCTCGGGGTAGCCATTCAGCGCCCGGCTGACGGTGGTTGGCGACAGCCCGAGCTTGGCGGCCAGTTCCTTGAGGTTCATCGCGTCCTTTGGCCAAAGCGTTTCGAATTAGGCGTAACCTTAGCTGCCATCTTGCGGCGGGTCAAAGGCAATCCGGTATTTCCTTGCCCGCAGCGGATCAATGCTGCGACTGCAAAACAAGGCAATAGTGCCGCTCATCTTGCAGTCTCAGGTTGACTCGCGGATATTCTGTCGCATAACTGTTTTATCCAAAGCGGTTTGAAGCCGAGTCTTTGCGCATGCAGCAGGCTGATACCGCCAGGGTGGGTAATCGGGAGGGTCACAATGAAATCGAGACTGTTTGCAGGTGCTGCCGCGCTTGCGCTTCTGGCAGGTGGCGCGCTGGCGCAAGACCTGAAATTCGCGCCGGGTGAGGATGCCCGGTTCAACTGGGCCGATTTCGATGCGCTGAAGGCGGTCGATCTGAAAGGCCAGAGCCTCAAGATCGACGGGCCCTGGGGCGGGGTTGACAAGGATCTGTTCAATTCGGTGGTGGCCTATTTCACCGCTGCCACCGGCGCTTCGGTCGAATATGTCGGCGGTGACGGCTTCGAGCAGCGGGTGATGATCGACGTCGAGGCGGGTTCGCCCCCCGGTATCGCGGTGATCCCGCAACCCGGTCTGGCGGCCGATCTGGCCAAGCGCGGCAAGCTGACGCCGCTGTCGGCCGAGACCGCCGCCTGGGTCAAGGACAACTACGCGGCCGGCCAATCCTGGGTCGATCTGGCAACCTACCCCGGGGCTGATGGCGCGAAGGCGCTTTACGGCCTGTTCTACAAGGTCGATGTGAAATCGCTGGTGTGGTATTCGCCGGAAAACTTTGCCGACGCGGGCTACGCCGTGCCGACCACGATGGAAGAGCTGAAGGCGCTGACCGAGCAGATTGTGGCCGATGGCGGCACGCCGTGGTGCATCGGGCTGGGTTCGGGCCCGGCCACCGGCTGGCCTGCCACCGACTGGGTCGAGGACATGATGCTGCGGGTCAACACGCCCGCCGACTATGACGGCTGGGTGGCCAACACGCTGGCCTTCAACGATCCGAAGGTGATTGCGGCGATCGACGAATTCGGCTGGTTCGCGCGCAACGACGCCAATGTGCAGGGCGGCGCGGGTTCGGTCGGTTCGACCGATTTCCGCGACAGCCCGAAGGGGTTGTTTGCCTCGCCTCCGGGCTGCTACATGCACCGTCAGGCCAGCTTCATCCCGTCGTTCTTCCCGGAAGGCACCGTGGTCGGGCAGGACGCCGATTTCTTCTACTTCCCGGCCTATGCCGGCAAGGATCTGGGCAAGCCGGTCCTTGGTGCGGGCACGCTGTTCGTGATCACCCAGGACAGCCCGGTGGCGCAGGCTTTCATGCAGTTCCTGCAAACCCCGCTGGCGCATGAAATCTGGATGGCGCAGTCGGGCTTTCTGACGCCGCTGAAAAGCGTCAACCCCGAAGCCTACGGCGATCCGACCCTGCGCAAGATGGGCGACATCCTGTTGCAGGCCGACACCTTCCGGTTTGACGGTTCCGACCTGATGCCGGGCGCGATCGGCGCGGGTGTGTTCTGGACCGGCATGGTCGATTATGTCGGTGGCAAGGATGCCGCAACCGTGGCCGGTGACATCCAGAAGACCTGGGACACGCTGAAGTAACCGTATCCTGACGATCATGGGCCGGTCCGCCACGGCGGTCCGGCCTGCCTGAGGGGGCACTACAAGGGAAATTCGGGTGCAACAGCTTGTCCTGGCTTCGGCCACGATCGTGATCGGTGTGTTCGGCTGCGTTGGCTATTTCTTCGCCTCGAACCTGATCCTTGACGCGATCCTTCCGCCGCGCGGCCCCAACGCCGGGCGCAACATCACGCGGGCGGCGGGTATCCGGCCCTGGCTGTTTCTGGGCCCGGCGCTGATCCTGCTTTCGGTCTATCTGATCTATCCGGTGTTCGTCTCGATCTGGCTCAGCCTGCGCGACAGCACCGGCGACAATTTCGTCGGTGCCGCCAACTACACCTGGCTGATCGGCGATGTGAAATTCCGCGAGTCGATGTTCAACAACTTTCTCTGGCTTCTGTTCGTGCCCGCCGCCGCCACCTTCTTCGGCCTGATCTCGGCGGCGCTGACCGACCGCATCCGCTGGGGCAATTTTGCCAAGTCGATGATCTTCATGCCGATGGCAATCTCGTTCATCGGGGCCTCGGTGATCTGGAAGTTCATCTATGACTACCGCGGCGAGGGTCTGGCCGAGATCGGCCTCTTGAATGCGCTGGTCGAGTTTTTCGGCGGCACCGCCCAGACCTGGCTGACGGTGCCGTTCTGGAACAACTTCATGCTGATGGCGGTGCTGGTGTGGATTCAGACCGGCTTTGCGATGGTGATCCTGTCGGCGGCACTGCGCGGCATCCCCGAGGAAACCATCGAGGCGGCGATCCTTGACGGGGCCTCGCCGTTGCAGATTTTCACCCGCATCAAGGTGCCGCAGATCTGGGGCACGATTGCGGTGGTGTGGACCACCATCACCATTCTGGTGCTGAAGGTGTTTGATATCGTGCTGGCGATGACCAACGGCCAGTGGGGCAGTCAGGTGCTGGCCAACCTGATGTTCGACTGGATGTTTCGCGGCAACGACACCGGCCGCGCCTCGGCGATCGCGCTGGTGATCATGCTGCTGGTGACGCCGATCATGGTGTGGAACATTCGCAATGCGCGGCGGGAGATGCGGTGATGGAAAATATCGCCGGAACGAAATCGAGTCTGGTGTGGAGCGTCAATCTGGCGGTGCTGGCGCTGGTGCTGCTGTGGACCATCCCGACCTTCGGTCTGCTGGTCTCAAGCTTTCGCGACCGTGATCAGCTTGCCAGTTCGGGCTGGTGGCAGGCGATGTTTTCATCCCAGCAGAACATCATCTTTCGCGCCGGTGCCGCCGAGACCCAGCGTCAGGACGGGGCGCAATGGGTGATCGATGGCTCGGTGCTGGAGGCGGGCGGCGAGGTCAAGGCCTGGGGGATCACTTCGAAGGATCACGCCGCTTTCGCGCCCGGCGCGGTGGCCACGATGGCCGACGGCGTCAGTGCCACGGTGGCAGCGGATGGGGCCTACCGGCTGAGCGCCGGGAAGGCGTTCGAGGGGCGCAGCCCGCGCCTGTTCGTGACCGCCGTCACGCCGCCGCGCTTCACGCTCGACAACTACCGCAAGGTGCTGTTCGCCCAAGGGTTGGGGCGGTCGTTCCTGAACACCATGACGGTCACCATCCCGGCCACCGTGATTCCGATCCTGATCGCCGCCTTTGCCGCTTTTGCCCTGGCGTGGATGGAGTTTCCCGGTCGTGCCCTGATCATCGCCACGGTGGTCGGCCTCTTGGTGGTGCCGCTGCAACTGTCGCTGATCCCGCTGTTGAAGCTGCACAACCAGCTTGGCATCGGCAAGGAATACCTTGGCATCTGGCTGGCCCATTCGGGCTTTGGTCTGCCGCTGGCGATCTATCTCTTGCGCAACTACATGGTCGGCCTGCCGCGCGAGATCATCGAATCCGCCCGCGTCGATGGCGCGACGGATTTCCAGATCTTCCTCAAGATCATCCTGCCGCTGTCGTTTCCGGCGCTGGCGTCGTTTGCGATCTTCCAGTTTCTCTGGACCTGGAACGACCTGCTGGTGGCGATCGTTTTCCTGGGCAATTCCGCCGACCAACTGGTGATGACCGGGGTGCTGAAGGAACTGCTGGGCTCAAAAGGGGGCGAGTGGGAAATTCTCGCGGCCTCGGCCTTCGTCTCGATCTCGGTGCCGCTGGTGGTGTTCTTTGCCATGCAGAAATACCTGGTGCGCGGGTTGCTGGCGGGGTCGGTGAAGTGATGGGGCTGGTGCCTGATCCCGAGTGGTGGCGCGGCGCGGTGATCTATCAGATCTATCCGCGCAGCTACCTCGACAGCAACGGCGACGGGGTGGGCGATCTGGCCGGGATCGTGCAGCGCCTGCCGCATATCGCAAGCCTTGGTGCCGATGCGATCTGGATCAGCCCGTTTTTCCCCAGCCCGATGAAGGATTTCGGCTACGACGTGTCGGATTATTGCGGGATTGACCCGCTGTTCGGCAGCCTTGCCGATTTCGACGCGGTGGTGGCGCGGGCGCATGATCTGGGCCTGCGGGTGATGATTGATCTGGTGCTGTCGCACACCGCTGATGTGCATCCGTGGTTTGCAGAAAGTCGGGCCAGCCGCAGCAACCTCAAGGCCGACTGGTATGTCTGGGCCGACCCCAAACCTGACGGCACCCCGCCCAACAACTGGCTGTCGGTGTTCGGGGGCTCTAGCTGGCAGTGGGACGGGCGGCGCGAGCAGTATTACCTGCACAACTTTCTGGCCTCGCAGCCCGATCTGAATTTCCACTGCGAGGCGGTGCAGCAGGCGCTGCTGGATGTGGCGCGGTTCTGGCTTGAGCGCGGGGTTGATGGTTTTCGCCTTGACACGATCAATTTCTACTTTGCCGACAAATACTTGCGCGATAATCCTGCGCTTCCGCGCGAACTTCGCAACAACACCATCGCGCCAATCGTGAACCCCTATAACCACCAGTTGCACCTGTTTGACAAGAACCAGCCGGAAAATCTTGATTTCCTGCGCAAATTCCGCGCGGTGCTTGACCCTTGCGGGGCTGCGGCGGTGGGCGAGGTCGGCGACGCGCAGCGCGGGCTGGAAATCATGGCCGAATACACCTCGGGCGGCGACAAGGTGCAGATGTGCTATCCGTTCGAGATGCTGCAACCGGCGCGGCTGACGGCGACAGGGCTGGTGGCGATCTTCGCGCGCATGGCGCGGGCCGCGCCGGACGCCTGGCCGTGCTGGGCGTATTCCAACCACGACACCGTGCGCCATATCACGCGGTGGGGTCTTTCCGACGCTGCGGCAATGGCCTACACGACGCTGTTGATGTGCCTGCGCGGCTCGGTCTGCCTCTATCAGGGCGAAGAGCTGGGCCTGCCCGAGGCCGATATCGCATTTGAAGATCTGCAAGACCCCTACGGCATCGCGTTCTGGCCCGAGTTCAAGGGTCGCGACGGTTGCCGCACCCCGATGGTGTGGCGGGCCGACAATGCGGCGGGTGGTTTTACCACGGCGGCAAAGCCCTGGCTGCCGGTGCCAAGCGCACATCTGCACCGCGCGGTGGCAGTGCAGGCGTCCGATCACCGATCAATGCTGGCCCATTACCGCCGCGCGCTGGCGCTGCGGCGCGCCCATCCGGTGCTGCGCGTTGGCGCCATGGAAGATCTGCGCGCGGCCGGCGATGTCGTGCAGTTCGTCCGGCGTGGCGAGGGGGCGTTGTTCTGCGCCTTCAACCTGGGCGACGGGCAGGCCGAGGTGATGTTGCCCGCCGGGCGCTGGCAGGCGGTCGGGGGCGAGCTGGGTCAGGGCGCGGTTGCAGGCAAGGCGTCACTCGGGCCATGGCAGTGCTGCCTGGCGCAAGAAATCTGAGGGAGAGGGATATGGCCGATCTGAAGCTGACCAATGTTGAGAAGGCCTACGGCGAGGTCAAGGTTCTGTCGAACATCAACCTCGACATCGCACAGGGCGAGCTGATCGTGTTCGTCGGTCCCTCGGGCTGTGGCAAATCGACCTTGCTGCGGATGATCGCCGGGCTGGAGCGGATCAGCGGCGGCGAGTTGCAGATCGACGGGGCGGTGGTCAACGACGTGCCGCCCGCACAGCGCGGCATTGCCATGGTGTTCCAGTCTTACGCGCTTTACCCGCACATGACGGTGCGCGACAACATGGCGTTCGCGCTCAAGATCGCGCGCAAGACCAAGGCCGAGATTGCGGCGGCGGTGGACAAGGCGGCGCGCATCCTGCAGATGACCACGCTGCTTGACCGCCTGCCCAAAGAGCTTTCGGGCGGCCAGCGTCAGCGCGTGGCGATCGGGCGCGCCATCGTGCGCGATCCCAAGGTCTATCTGTTCGACGAGCCGCTCTCAAACCTCGATGCCGCGTTGCGGGTGGCGACCCGGCTGGAAATCGCGCAGCTCAAGGAAAACATGCCCGACAGCACGATGATCTATGTCACCCACGATCAGGTCGAGGCGATGACGCTGGCCAGCCGGATCGTGGTGCTGGCGGGGGGCGGGATCGCGCAGGTGGGATCGCCGCTGACCCTTTACGAGCGCCCCGAGACCGAGTTCGTGGCGCAGTTCATCGGTAGCCCGGCGATGAACCTGATGCCGGGCGAAGTGGTGGAAACCGGCGCGATGACCGGGGTGCGGCTGGCGAATGGCGGCGTGGCGCGGGCGGCGATTGCCACCACGGCAACCGATCTGGGCCTTAAGGTCAATCTCGGGGTGCGGCCCGAGGATATGCTGGCGACCGAAACTGATGTGCTGTTTGCGGGCGAGGTCGAAATCACCGAAGCTCTGGGTGAGGTGACGCTGCTTTACTTCAAGCGTCAGGGTGAGGCGGCGCAGGTGGTGGCCAAACTGCCGGGAATTCACCAAGGCCTGCGTCACAAGACCGTGAAGCTGGGGGCCGATCCAGCCAAGATCCATCTTTTCCATCAGGGCCGTTCGCTGCTTTATCGCTGAACCCGATTGACAGGCCAAGTGCTGCGGTTCAGACCTTGGCCAGCCGCGCCGTGCCGTTCTGCGGCGCGGATTCTACGGGAAAGGAAAGACCATGGCCAAGGGGCAGATGCGTTCCAACAAGGAAGCCAAGAAACCGAAGAAAGACAAGGCCAAGCCGCCCGTTGTCGCGGGCAGCTCGTCGGCCACGCGGATTGCGGCGTCGCAAGACAAGGCCAAGGGCAACAAGTAGGCTTGGCGGGGCGGGCGCTGGCCGCTCGGGGGGCATCAAGCCCCCGCTCGCGTCCGCTGTCGCGCGCCGGTTCCGACCGTCGTGCTTTCCCTTGGCGACGCGACCCATCAGGCGTTGAGCCAGACACGAGGAGTGCCCATGTCACCGACCGAGCCCGCGCGCTTTCGCCCGCGCCAGTATCCCCCGCCGCAGTTTCCGCCCGCCCGGCCCGCCCGCTTCAGCCGCACCCCGCCCGCGATCTTTCCGCCGATCCTGGGGCTGCTTGGCCTCGGGCTGGCGCTGCGCCACGCCAGCGCCGCGCTGGATCTGCCAGCGTCGGCTGCCGAGATGCTGCTGGGGGCGACCACGGCGCTGTGGCTGCTGGCCCTGTTTGCCTATGGCGTCAAGGTCGCGCGGCGCCCGGCCGTGGTGGCCGAGGATCTGCGGGTGCTGCCGGGGCGCGCCGGGCTGGCGGTAGCCGGGCTGTCGATGCTGCTGGTGGCGGCGGCTGCGGTGCCCTATGCGCCGGGGTTGGCACGGGGGGTGCTGTTCGGCGGGCTGGCGCTGCACACGCTGATCGTGGCTCTGATCATCCGCCAGATGGTGCTGGGTCCGTATGATCTGCGCCAGGTGACGCCGGTCTGGCATCTGAGCTTCGTGGGCTTTATCGTCGGCGGACTGGCCGCGGTGCCACTGGGGCTGACCGGGCTGGCGCAGGGGCTGCTGTGGAGCACCATGCCGATTGCGGCGGTGATCTGGGGCATCAGTCTGGTGCAACTGATCCGCCGCATCCCGCCCGCCCCGCTGCGCCCGCTGCTGGCGATCCATCTCAACCCGGCGGCGCTGTTTGCCATCGTCGCGGCCGCGCTTGGGCACACCGGCCTGGCCCTTGGTTTTGCCGCCCTCGGGGCGCTGATCCTGATCGCCCTGGTGGCGGCTGTGCGCTGGCTGACGGTCTCGGGCTTCACCCCGTTCTGGGGGGCCTTCACCTTTCCGATTGCGGCCTATGTCAGCGCGCTCTACGCGCTTGGGCTTGACACCACGGCGACCCTGGTGCTGATCGCGTGCCTCGCCATCGTGCCCTATGTCGCGTGGCGGGTGATGCAATCCTGGGCGGTCGGGGCGCTGGCGGCCAAGACCAACGCGGCCGAGGCCTGACGCTTTCTTGCTGGTCCAAATATCCTCGCCGAAGGCTCTCGCCTCGCGGCAATCCGGTTGGCGGCAGTTCAGATCAGCGCGGCGATCAGGCGCGATTGCGGGATTGGGGCTTGCCTTTGCGACCCCGGCGTGAAACAGGAAACTGCCAAACGAACCCTCCCGCCGCACCGTATCAGGAGAACTCCCATGGAGATTCGCGAGGCTCTTACTTTCGACGACGTTCTGCTGGTTCCGGCCGCAAGCTCGGTGCTGCCGCTGGATGCCGACACCGCGACTTTCGTGACCAAACTGATCCGGATGAACATCCCGCTCATGTCATCGGCGATGGATACGGTGACCGAGGCGCGGATGGCGATTGCCATGGCGCAGGCCGGCGGGATCGGGGTGATTCACCGCAATCTCGGGCTGGCAGAGCAGGCACGCGAGGTGCGCCGGGTCAAGCGGTTTGAATCCGGTATCGTCTATGCTCCGATCACCCTGACCCCCGATCAGACCCTGGCCGACGCCAAACTGATGCAAGAACGCTACAACGTCAGCGGCTTTCCGGTGGTCGATGCTGACGGGCGGGTGCTGGGGATCGTGACCAACCGCGACATGCGTTTTGCCTCTGACGACCGCACCCCGGTGCGGGTGATGATGACCTCGGAAAATCTGGCCGTGCTGCACGAACCCGCCGACCGCGACGCCGCCATCAGTCTGATGAAGGCGCGCCGGATCGAGAAGCTGCTGGTCACCGATGGCGCGGGCAAGCTGACCGGCCTCTTGACGCTGAAGGATACCGAGCAGTCGGTGCTGAACCCCCATGCCTGCAAGGACGACATGGGGCGGCTGCGGGTGGCGGCGGCCTCGACCGTGGGCGACTCGGGGTTCGAGCGCAGTCAGGCGCTGATCGAAGCCGGGGTGGACATGGTGGTGATCGACACCGCCCACGGCCATTCCGAAGGGGTGGCGCGGGCAGTCGAGCGCATCAAGCGGCTGTCGAACGCGGTGCAGGTGGTGGCGGGAAATGTGGCCACGGCCGAGGCCACCCGGGCCCTGATCGACGCCGGGGCCGATGCGGTCAAGGTCGGGATCGGGCCGGGCAGCATCTGCACCACCCGGATCGTGGCAGGCGTGGGTGTGCCGCAACTGACCGCGATCATGGATGCGGCCCGCGCGGCCGGCGACATTCCGGTGATCGCCGATGGCGGCATCAAGTATTCGGGCGATTTTGCCAAGGCGATTGCAGCGGGGGCAAGCTGCGCGATGGTCGGCAGCGCGATCGCCGGCACCGATGAATCGCCCGGCGAGGTGATCCTTTATCAGGGCCGCAGCTTCAAGTCCTATCGCGGCATGGGCAGCCTTGGCGCGATGGCGCGCGGCTCGGCCGATCGCTATTTCCAGCAGGATGCCGCCAGCGACAAACTGGTGCCCGAAGGGATCGAGGGGCAGGTGCCCTACAAGGGCTCGGCGCAGGCGGTGGTGCATCAACTGCTGGGGGGGTTGCGCGCCGCGATGGGCTACACCGGCAACCGCACCATTGCCGAGATGCGCACCAACTGCCGCTTCGTGCGCATCACCGGGGCGGGGCTCAGGGAAAGCCATGTCCACGACGTGCAGATCACCCGCGAAAGCCCCAACTACCGGCTGATGTGATGGCGGCGGGGGAACAGCGCGCGCTGGTGACCGGGGCCGGGGCACCGGGCGGCATCGGCATGGCGGTGGCGCGGCGGTTGGCGCGGGCCGGCCTCAATGTGGCGATAACCGCCACCACCGCGCGCATCCATCAGCGCGTCTCTGAACTGCGCGCCGAGGGCCTGACCGCCAGCGGCCATGTCGCCGATCTGACCGACCCCGCCCAGGTCACCGCCCTGCGCGCCGCCGTCGGCCCGGTGGCGGTGCTGATCAACAACGCGGGCATGGGCTCGATCACCGCCCCGGCCGAGTCGCGGCTGTTTCTGGAGCTTGACCTCGCGACCTGGACGCACGGTCTTGCGACCAGCCTGACATCGGCGTTTCTGGTTACCCGGGCGTTTCTGCCCGACATGGTGGCGGCGGGTTGGGGGCGGGTGGTAATGATGGCTTCGGTCACCGGGCCGCTGGTCGCGAACCCCGGAGAGACCGCCTATAGCGCCGCCAAGGCCGGAATGGTCGGGCTGACCCATGCCCTGGCGCTGGAAGTAGCGCGCGCGGGCGTCACCGTGAACGCCGTGGCACCGGGCTGGATCGCCACCGAAGCCGCGACCGAGCTCGAGGCCCGCGCCGCCCTGCACACCCCGCCTGGGCGCGCCGGAACGGCCGACGAAGTGGCGGCCGTGGCGGCGTTTCTGGCCTCAAGGGATGCGTCCTATGTCAATGGCGTGTGCTGGGTTGTGGATGGTGGCAACCTGCTGCAAGAGCGCAAGGGAAGTTGAGAAAAGCATTATTAAACATAATGTTGAAGGTCTAATTTGATGTATTTCATAAAGATATCGCATTGACCCCCGGCGCGCGCCTGTCAGCGGCGATCACAGTCCTCGACCGGGTGCTGATCGGCATTCCAGCCGAGCAGGCGCTGACCAACTGGGCGCGGGCCAGCCGCTTTGCCGGCTCGGGCGACCGTTTCGCGATCCGCGACCTGGTGTTTGGCGCGATCCGCTGCCGGCGTTCACATGCCGCGCTTGGTGGGGCGCAAACCGGGCGCGGGCTGATCCTTGGTGGCCTGCGCCAGGCTGGCGTTGATGCGTCAGCGCTGTTTACTGGGCAGGGCCATGCCCCGCTGCCCCTGACCGACGCAGAAGCGGGTGCCCCGCCCGCGTTGCCCGAACTGGTGGCGCTTGATTGCCCCGACTGGTTGGCGCCGCATCTGCGCGCGGCCCTTGGGCCGGATTTTGCCGCCGTGATGGCGGCGCTGCGCGCGCGCGCGCCGGTTTACCTGCGGGTCAATACCGCGCGCCTTGCACGGGCCGAGGCAGTTGCGGCGCTGGCCGCCGAGGGGATCGCGACCAAGCCCCATCCGCTCGCTTACACCGCGTTGGAAGTCACGGAAAACGCGCGCAGAATTCATCTTTGCCGCAGCTACCTCGACGGTTTGGTCGAGCTCCAGGATGTGGCATCGCAAGCGGTGGTGCAGGCGTTGCCGGTGGCCCCCGGCATGCGGGTGCTGGATTATTGCGCGGGCGGCGGTGGCAAGACCCTGGCGCTGGCGGCCCGCTGCGATCTGCGGCTGTTCGCGCATGACTCTGAGCCGCGCCGGATGGGTGATCTGCCTGCCCGCGCGGCGCGGGCCGGGGTGCAGGTGCGCCTGACGGACATCGCCACCGCCCGCCGCCATGCCCCCTATGATCTGGTGCTGGTTGATGCGCCCTGCTCGGGTTCGGGCAGTTGGCGGCGCGCGCCGGAAGGGAAATGGGCGCTGGACGCGGATCGGCTGACCGCGCTTGGCGCGACGCAGGCCGCGATTCTTGATGCTGTCGCCCCGCTGGTGGCCCCGGGTGGGCGGCTGGCCTATGTCACGTGCTCGCTGCTGGACGCCGAGAACGGCGCGCAGATTGCGGCGTTTCTGGCGCGCAGCGGGGGCTGGCAAAGCCTGTCCCGGCGGCGCCTGACGCCGCTTGACGGCGGGGATGGCTTCTTTCTTGCAATCCTGGGAAGAAATACCTAGCATTTCAAGCAATCAGACGGTGCAATCTGGGTTTGATTAAGCGTCGGTTAACGATTTTCCTTGCGTATGAAGCCGAAGGCATCGTGAACGGACGCGGAACATGGTCTATTCGGTCAGCCATCGCCCCGATCTGGTGGGGACAGCGCGGGGTCTTTCGCCGCGGGTCTGGCTGTTGCTGGCGGTGGCGATGGGCTGCGTCATCGTTGGCCTGTTCGCCGCGGACGCGCAGGTAAAACTGGCGGCGGCGGTGGCGGGCGTGACCCTCGCGGTGCTGGTGATTGCGATTCGCGGCGTGGTGGCGCTGGCCACCTTGCGCGAGCGGCGGCTGGAGCAGCGGCTTGGCCGGATCATGGGGCAGGATGCGGCCCCGTGCTTTACCACCGACGAGGTCGGGCTGATCGGGTTTCAGAACCAGGCGACCGTCACGCGCTTTGGCGCGCACAATGGCGACACCCTGATCGCGGCGTTGCGCGATCATTTCGCCAGCCCCGCGTCAGTGCTGTATCGGCTGCAGAACCGCGCCCTGAAGCTTGGGGCCGCACGCGAGGATGTGGTGACCCGGCAGGGCCATACCCGGCTGTCGGTGCACCGGATCGGGGCCGCGCGGTTCTTGTGGCGGCTGGAGGAATTTCAGGACCGCAGCGGGGTCGGGCGTGGGGCCGAAAGCCTCAGCCTGCCGATGCTGGTGGCCAACAAGGCCGGGGTGGTGCTGTTCGCCAACGAGGCCATGCGGCGGCTGTTGGGCGGGCGGCCCAAGCGGCTGGACCGGATGTTTGCCACCCAGACCCTGCGCTCGGGGGAAGAAATCGAGGTCGCGTCGGTCGATGGCCCGGTGCGCGCGCTGCTGGCCGAAGTCAACGGCGCGGGCGAGCGCCGCGAGATTTATCTGATGCCGGTGTCGGCGCTGCCCGGGGCCAACCACAACCAGACCGATTTCGAACATGTGCCGGTCGCGCTGATGAAGTTCAACGGCGACGGCGGTCTGCGGGCGGCCAACCTTGCGGCGCGTGAGCTGCTGGGTCTGGCGACCGATGAAAGCGCGGGTTTTGCCGATCTGTTCGAGGGCCTCGGGCGCTCGGTCAGCGACTGGCTGGGCGATATCGTTGCAGAGCGAACGGTCGCCGGGTCCGAGGTGCTGCGGCTGCGGCGGGGGCGGCAGGATGCCTATTTCCAGATCGCCCTGCGCCGGATCGTCGAGGCCGGGCGGCCCGGTGTGCTGGCGGTGCTGCACGATGCGACCGCCCTGAAAACCCTTGAAGCGCAGTTTGTCCAAAGCCAGAAAATGCAGGCGATAGGCCAGCTTGCCGGTGGCGTCGCGCATGATTTCAACAATCTTCTGACGGCGATCTCGGGGCATTGCGATCTTTTGCTGCTGCGCCACGACCGCTCCGACCCGGACTATGCCGACCTGGTGCAGGTGCATCAGAACGCCAATCGCGCCGCCAGTCTGGTGGGGCAATTGCTGGCGTTTTCACGCAAGCAGACCCTGAAGCCCGAGCGCCTTGACCTGCAAGAGGTGCTGTCGGATCTGACCCATCTGTTGAACCGCCTGGTCGGCGAAAAGGTCAGTCTCAAGCTGACCCATGCCCCCGCGCTTGGTCCGATTCGTGCCGACAAGCGGCAGTTGGAGCAGGTGGTGATGAATCTGGTGGTCAACGCCCGCGATGCCATGACCGAAGGGGGCACGATCCGGATCGAAACCGAGGCTTTGACGCTCGACGAGGACCTGCGGCGCGACCGGGCGGTGGTGCCCAAGGGCGACTATGCCGTGATCCGGGTGCTGGACACCGGTTGCGGCATCCCGCCCGACCACCTGCAAAAGGTGTTCGAGCCCTTTTTTACCACCAAACGCCTGGGCGAAGGCACCGGTTTGGGCCTGTCCACCGCTTACGGCATCGTCAAGCAATCCGGCGGCTTCATTTTCGTCGATAGCGAACCGGATCTCGGCACCGTGTTTCACCTCTATTTCCCGATCAACGAGGCGCGCGATGAAAGCGCCGCCAGCGTCGCGGTCGCGCGACCCAAACCCCTGTTGCGGCAAGGGGAAGGGGTCGTGCTGCTGGTCGAGGACGAGGCCCCGGTGCGGGCCTTTGCCTCGCGCGCATTAAGGATGCGGGGCTACACCGTGCTCGAGGCCGACAGTGCCGAGCAGGCGCTCAAGACCCTCGAAGACCCGGCCCTGCATGTCGATATCTTCGTGACCGATGTCGTGATGCCGGGACTGGACGGCCCAAGCTGGGTGCGCCGGGCGTTGGAAAGCCGCCCCGAGGTGCGGGTGATCTTCGTGTCCGGCTACGCCGAAGAGTGTCTTTCGGATCAACAGTCACGTATCCCGAATTCGGTCTTTCTGCCCAAGCCGTTTTCGCTGACCGATCTGGCCGAGACCGTGCAGGGGCAGTTGCACTGAGCCAGGGCCGCGCGGCGCGCGGGTCGCTGCGGTGCCCGCAATGCCCATGCAGCATTGACCTGCCTGCGGCGCTCTGGCAGACCCGGTTGCGCAAGAGGGGCGCGACCGATGAACCTGTTTGACGATATCCGCGCCCTGGTGGTCGCGGCGATTACCGAAATGACCGCGGCAGGCGAGTTGCCGCCGGGGCTTGACCTTGCCGCCATCGCCGTCGAGCCGCCGCGCGACGGCGCGCACGGCGACATGGCGACCAATGCCGCGATGGTGCTGGCCAAACCGGCGGCGCTGCCACCGCGGGTGATCGCCGAGGCGCTGGCGAAACGGCTGGCGGCCGACCCGCGGATTGCCGATGTCGGCGTGGCGGGTCCGGGGTTCCTGAACCTGCGGCTGCGGCCCGCCGTCTGGCAGGGCGTGGTCGCCGCCGTCTTGTCCGAGGGGGCCGACTACGGCCGCGCCCACCTTGGCGCGGGGCGGCGGGTGAATATCGAGTTCGTTTCCGCCAACCCGACCGGGCCGATGCACGTGGGCCACGTGCGCGGCGCCGTGGTGGGTGACGCGCTCGCCCGTTTGCTGGCCTTTGCCGGCTGGGACGTGACGCGCGAATACTACATCAACGATGGCGGTGCCCAGGTCGATGTGCTGGCCCGCTCGGCCTATGAGCGCTACCGCGAGGCCAACGGGCTGAACCCCGAAATCCGCGAAGGGCTTTATCCCGGCGATTACCTGATCCCGGTCGGCGAGGCCCTGAAGGCCAGGTATGGCGACCGCCTGCTGGGGCGGCCCGAGGCCGAGTGGCTGACCGATCTGCGCGAGATTTCAACCCAGATGATGCTGGCGATGATCCGGGCCGACCTCGCGGCACTTGGCGTGACGATGGATGTCTATTCCAGCGAAAAGGCGCTTTACGGCACCGGCCGGATCGAGGCCGCGATCGCCAGACTGCGCGACATGGGGCTGATCTACGAAGGCGTGCTCGAGCCGCCGAAAGGCAAGACCCTGGAAGATTGGGAGCCGCGCCAGCAGACCCTGTTCCGCTCCACCGCCTACGGTGACGACGTTGACCGCCCGGTCAGGAAATCCGACGGCAGCTGGACCTATTTCGCCCCCGACATCGCCTATCACTTCGACAAGGTGCAGCGCGGTTTCGACGCGCTGATCGACATTCTGGGGGCCGATCATGGTGGTTACGTCAAGCGCATGAAGGCCGCCGTGGCGGCGCTGTCGGGCGGGCGGGTGCCGCTTGACATCAAGCTGATCCAGTTGGTCAAGCTGTGGAAGAACGGCGAGCCCTTCAAGATGAGCAAGCGCGCCGGCACTTTTGTCACCCTGCGCGATGTGGTCGATCTGGTGGGGGCCGATGTGACCCGCTTCGTGATGCTGACGCGCAAGAACGATGCGGCGCTGGATTTCGACTTTGCCAAGGTGCTGGAGCAGTCGAAGGACAACCCGGTGTTCTACGTGCAATACGCCAATGCCCGGATCAATTCGGTGCTGCGCAAGGCGCGTGCGGCCGGGGTGGCGGTCGATGACGCGGCGCTGGCGCGGGCCGATCTTGGCCAGCTTGATCACGCGGCCGAGCTGGGGTTGGCCCGCAAACTGGCGGAATGGCCGCGGCTGGTGGAAATCGCGGCGCGATCCAACGAGCCGCACCGGGTGGCCTTCTACCTCTACGATCTGGCGTCCGATCTGCATGGGCTGTGGAACCGCGGCAATGACGAGGCCGGCCTGCGCTTCGTGCAGGATGATTTGGCCACAACGGCGGCAAAAATCGCGCTTGCCCGCGCCACAGGCGTTGTGATTTGCGCAGGTCTTGCTATCCTTGGCGTCACGCCGGTCGAGGAAATGCGCTGACTGACAAGCGCCCCGCCGGTCGTGAACAGGCAAGACAGCGCGGGGTCGGTTTGCCCCGGGCAGTGGGGCAGAGCATGGCAGACGTGGATTTCGAGGGTTTCGCCGGTGACGCGATGGCACCGGTCGGTGCGCGGCGCGGCATGGGTTGGGTCAACCTTGCCGGGGCGCTGATTTCGCTGGCGCTGATCCTGGGGCTGGGGCTCTGGGGCTACCGGCTGGCGGTGCGCGACGTGATGGGAATTCCGGTGGTGCGGGCGCTGGCGGGGCCGATGCGGGTGGCACCGGAAACCCCGGGTGGCGCGGTGGCGGCGCATCAGGGGCTTGCGGTCAACGCGGTGGCGGCCACCGGCGTGGCCTCTGCCCCGGCCGAACGCCTGGTTCTGGCCCCGCGTCCGGTCGATCTGGCCGCTGACGATGCGCCTGGGCTGGCGGCGACCGCGCCGGTGATGGTCGAGGCCGGTGTTGCTGCCGCTGCGGCGGTGGCAGAGCTGGTTTCCGCTCCGGTGGCGGGCAGTGCCAGCGCCACCGCCCCGGCGCTGGCCGCCGATGATCCGGATCTGGCCCCCCTGGCCGTGCCGCAGAACGGAATGGCGCGATCCAAGCGGCCGCTGCCGCGCCCCGCCGCGCTGCCGCTGGTGCCGGGTGACGGCATGGCGGCGGTGCCCGAGATCGATGCCACCACCCTGGCGGTCGGCACCAGGTTGGTGCAACTTGGGGCGTTTGATGATGCCGCTGGCGCGCGCGCCGAATGGGACAAGCTGGCGCAGCAGTTTGGCGAGTTGCTGGCGGGCAAATCGCGGGTGGTGCAGGCCGCGCAAAGCAACGGCGTCACCTTCTACCGGCTGCGCGCGCATGGCTTTGCGGGTGAAGTCGATGCCCGCCGGTTCTGTTCGGCGCTGCTGGCGGAAAATGCCGCCTGCATCCCGGTTGCGGTGCGATGAGCCAGGGCGCTGGTGCGGCGATCTTCGGCTGTGCCGGCCCGGCACTTGACCGCAACGAGGCGGCCTTCTTTCGCGACGCCGATCCGTTCGGCTTCATCCTGTTTGCGCGCAACGTGGCAAACCCCGATCAACTGCGCCGTCTGACCGATGATCTGCGCGCCGCCGTGGGCTGGCAGGCCCCGGTGCTGGTCGATCAGGAAGGCGGGCGGGTGCAGCGCCTGCGCGCGCCGTTCTGGCGCGAATGGTCGGCCCCGCTGGATCAGGTGGCCGGGCTGGGGTTGCAAGCCGCCGCCCGGGCGCTGTGGCTGCGCTACCGCATCATCGCCGATGAATTGCAAGCGGTCGGCATTGATGGCAACTGCGCGCCCTGCGTTGATGTGGCAACCGCGCTGACCCATCCTTTTCTCAGGAACCGCTGCTATGGCGACGATCCCGCCACGGTGGCGTTTCTGGCGCAGGCGGTGGTGGCGGCGCATCTGGCCGGTGGCGTGCTGCCGGTGATCAAGCACATTCCCGGCCACGGTCGCGCGGTTGCCGACAGTCACCTTGCGCTGCCGGTGGTCGCGGCCGACGCGGCGACCCTGGAGGCCACCGATTTTCTGCCCTTCCGCAGCCTGGTGCAGGCGGTCCACCCGCCGCTGGCGATGACCGCGCATGTGATCTACGACGCAATTGATCCGGATCAGCCGGCCACCACCTCGCGCGCCATGATCAAGCTGATCCGCACCTCGATCGGCTTTGACGGCCTGCTGCTCAGCGACGATCTTTCGATGCAGGCGCTGGCGGGCGAGATCGGCGCGCGGGCGGCGCTGGCACGGGCGGCGGGGTGCGATATTGCCCTGCACTGCAACGGTGATCTGGCCGAAATGCCGGCGGTGGCGGTGGCGGCAGGCACGATGACTCCGGCCAGCCTGACCCGGGCGCAAGCGGCGCTGGCGGCGCGCCGGGCCCCCGAGGCGGTTGACATCGCGCGCCTCGCGGCCGAGTTATCGGGCATGCAAGGCGGGCAGGAGAATGGCTGACGACTGGATCGAGGGGGCGGCGCGCGCGCCGGTCGGCGAGCGGCTGGCGGCCGAGGCGCTGATCGTCGATGTCGATGGCTTTGAAGGCCCGCTTGACCTGCTGTTGATGCTGTCGCGCAGCCAGAAGGTCGATCTGCGCCGCATCTCGGTGCTGCAACTGGCCGAGCAATATCTGCTTTTCGTCGATCGCGCCAAGGCGCTGCGGCTGGAACTGGCGGCGGATTATCTGGTGATGGCGGCGTGGCTGGCCTATCTCAAATCGCGCCTGCTGCTGCCGCCCGACCCCGACGACCAAGGCCCCTCGGCCGACGATCTGGCCGCCCATCTGGCGTTTCAGCTTGCGCGACTGGCCGCGATGCGCGAGGCGGCGGCGCGACTGATGGCGCGCGATCAGTTGGGCCGCGATGTCTTTGCCCGCGGCATGAGCGAAGACGTGACTCACCGGCGCCACGTCACCTTTGCCGCCACCCTGTTCGATCTGATGCGCGCCTATGCCCGGATTCGCACCCGTGACGAATTTCGCCCCTTCGTGCTTGACCGCCACAACATCTATACCATGGAGCAGGCGCTGGAGCGGATGCGCGGGCTGATCGGTTACGGCACCGACTGGGTTGATCTGGCAAGCTGGCTGCCCGAGGGCTGGCAGGTCTTGCCCGCCCGGCGGCGCTCGGCCACCGCCGCGCATTTTGCCGCCATGCTGGAACTGGCCAAGCGCGGGCAGGTGGAGATTCGCCAAGGGGGCGTGTTTGCCCCGATCCAGATCCGGCGCAAGGAGGCGGGATGACCGAGCCGATTGAACGCAGCCTGTTCGAGGCCCCACCGCTGGCCGAACAGGAACGGATGATCGAGGCGATGCTGTTTGCCGCGGCGCTGCCGGTGACGCTGGCAGCACTTGCCGCCCGGATGCCGCAGGGTTGCGATCCGGCGGAAGCCATGGCCCACCTGCGCCGCCGCTACGACGGGCGCGGGGTCAATCTGGTGCGGGTGGGTGACGCCTATGCTTTTCGCACCGCCCCCGATCTGGGCGCGGTGATGCAATCGGTCACGGTCGAGACTCGCAAGCTGAGCCGCGCCGCGATCGAGACCCTGGCGATCATCGCCTATCACCAGCCGGTAACCCGCGCCGAGATCGAAGAGATTCGCGGCGTGGCGGTGTCGCGCGGCACCGTGGACCAGCTTTTGGAACTGGACTGGATCAAGTTCGGTCGCCGCCGGATGACGCCAGGGCGGCCGGTGACATTTGTTGTCACCGAAGCCTTTCTTGACCATTTCGGGTTAGAGTCGGCGCGCGATCTGCCGGGGATCAAGGATTTGCGCGCGGCAGGCCTGCTCGACAACCGCCCAAGCCCGGGGCTGGCGGCGGGCGACGACGAGGACGATGGCGATTCCGCCACCGGCCAGAGCGAACTGTTCGAGGAGTAAGCGATGGATCTGAGCCGCCTCATCACCATGATCATCAACCTGTTCCTGCGCAAGGGGATCAGCAAGGGCATCGACTATGCCGCGCGGCGCGGCAAGGATCCGGCGGTGATGACGCCCGAGGATCACGCCCAGGCCAAGGCCGCCCGCGATCTGGCCAAGCGGGCGCGCCAGGCCGCCAATCTGGCGCGCAAACTGGGCCGGTAAGCCCTCAGCAAAAGTGCTTGCTGAGCTTCAGCCCCTGGCCCTGATAGTTCGAGGCAATCCCTGCGCCGTAAAGGCTTTCGGGGCGGGCGGTCATGCGCTCGTAAACCAGCCGACCGACCACCTGGCCGTGTTCCAGCACGAACGGCGCTTCGTGGCAGCGCACCTCCAGCACTCCGCGTGATCCCGTGCCGCCCGCCGCACCATAGCCAAAGCCGGGGTCAAAAAAGCCGGCGTAATGCACCCGGAACTCGCCCACCATGGCCAGATAGGGGGCCATTTCGGCGGCATGGTCGGGCGGGATCGTCACCGCCTCGCGGCTGACCAGGATGTAGAAGGCACCGGGGTCGAGGATGATGCGACCGGCCAGGGTGTGCACCTCGTCCCAGAACTCAGCCGCCGGATAATGCGCGATCCGGTCAAGGTCGATCACCCCGGTCTGCGGCTTGGCGCGGTAGCCCACCAGATCGCCCGCCGCCGGGCGCAGATCGACCGAAAAGCCCAGGCCGCCAGAGATCAGCGCCTCGCCCGAGACCAGCGGCGCGGTGGCGTGGAGTGCTGCCAGCGCGGTATCATCGAGCACCGCCTGACCGCGCCGGAACCGGATTTGATTAAGCCGCATCCCCGGCCGCACCAGCACCGAAAAGCTGTTGGGGCACACTTCGGCCCACAGCGGGCCGTGGTAACCATCGGGGATTCGGTCGAATTCAACCCCGCCATCGGTGATGGTGCGGGTCAGGATGTCAAGTCGCCCGGTCGAGGATTTGGCATTGGCGACCGCCGTGATCCCGGCCGGCAGCGCCAGCGCTTCGAGCAGCGGAATCACATAGACGCAGCCTTTTTCCAGCACCGCGCCGGGGGTGAGATCCATCCGGTGCATCTCGAATTCGGCCACCCGCGCGGCCACCGATCGCCCGTGCCCGGCCAGAAACGAGGCCCGCACCCGGTAGGCGACATGCCCCAGCCGCAGGTCCAGACTGGCGGGTTGAAGCTGTTCGGGCAGGACCGAAGGGCTGGCCGAAATCGCGCCCAAAGCGATCAGCGCCCGAAGTTCCTGTGATGGCAGCACACCCTTTGCACTCATCGTCTTGCCCCGGTTGGGTGAAAAACAGACCGCCCGCGCTCTGCTGCCAGAGGCGGGCGGTTTGATGTGGTCGGGCCGGAGAGATTTGAACTCTCGACCTTCCGCCCCCCAGACGGACGCGCTAACCAGGCTGCGCCACGGCCCGACACGCGCGATACATAGCGATATTCCGGGCCGGGGCAAGCCCGAATGCGCATGGGGTTGCGGCTCAACTGCGCGCAGTAGCATCGGCCTCGGCCAGACGGTTGCGCAGGGCCGACAGGCGGGCGTGCAACGGTCGCAAGCGGCTTTGGTAGGGGGCCAGAAGCGGCGCGGACAGGTGACGCAGAACGGCGGGCAGCCAGATTTCGGCCTCGGGAGCGGCAGGCGCCGTTGCGTCAGATGGCACAGCCGAAGGCGCGTCAGCCTCGGGGAGGGGGGCTGCGGGTGCGAACAGATCAGGCTGCGGGTCGCTTTCGGACGCTGCGGCGACGGTTGGCGCGGGTTGGTCGGGTAGGGCTGTCGCCACCGCCCCAGACGGATCGGCAACCGACGGTGGGGTGGGCTCGGGTTCCGCCGCCACCGCCACAGCCGAGCGCTCTGGCGCGACCGGGGGGGCAATCGGCACGGTCCCATCGGACGGCCCGACATAGCCCGGCCCCGGCAGCACGGTCGCGGCAAGGGGCGGGGCGGC
>CAYQPD010000004.1:0-27147 GCA_964419305.1 uncultured Rhodobacter sp. | reverse complement strand
GCGGCAAGGGGCGGGGCGGCGGTTTCGGTGTCCGGCACGGTCTCGGCCTCGGGCACGTCCTCGGCCACCGCAAAGGCGCCATCCGGCACCGCCGCATCGGGCTCGGCCAGGCTTGCGACATGGCGCACACCCTGCTCGCGCAGAATTTTCTGCACCCCGCGGATGGTCATGCCTTCGTCGTGCAGCAGGTGCCGGATGCCCGACAGCAGCGCTACATCGGCGGGGCGATAGTAGCGCCGCCCGCCCGCCCGCTTGACCGGCTTGATCTGGGGGAAACGGCTTTCCCAGAACCGCAGCACATGCGCCGGGGTATCGAGCAACACGGCCGCTTCGCTGATGGTGCGGAAAGCGGCCTCCGACTTTTCCACCCGTGCGCCTCCGCTCAGCGTTTCTTGCCGGCCGCGACGCGGTCCTTCATCAGATGCGAGGGGCGGAAGGTCATCACCCGGCGCGGACTGATCGGCACTTCGTCGCCGGTCTTGGGGTTGCGCCCGATCCGCGCCGATTTGTCGCGCACCGAAAAGGTGCCGAACGACGAGATTTTCACCGCCTCGCCTGCCACCAGCGCATCCGACATGTGTTGCAGCACACTTTCGACCAGTTGCGCGGAATCATTGCGCGACAGACCAACTTCACGAAACACCGCCTCGCTCAGATCCATTCGCGTCAAGGTCTTGTCACTCATGCCATCCCCCCGGTTTTCAGGGCAGGATGATCGGTTTGAATTTCCGAGTCAATATCAACCACTTGGCTGACAGGCGCAAATCGGCGCGGCAGCCGCGATTGCGTTACCAGCGCAGCACCACCGCGCCCCAGGTCAGGCCGCCGCCGATCGCCTCGGTCACGATCAGATCGCCTTGCTTGATCTGGCCCCGGTCGCGCCCGACCGAAAGCGCCAGCGGAATCGAGGCCGCCGAGGTGTTGCCATGGTCCTGCACCGTCACCACCACCCGCTCCATCGGCACCTGCATGCGCTGCGCGGTCGCCGCGATGATGCGCAGATTGGCCTGGTGCGGCACGATCCAGTCGATATCGGCGCTGGTCAGGCCCGCCTTTTCCAACGCGGCATCAGCAGTTTGCACCAGCTTTTCAATGGCATGGCGAAATACTTCGCGGCCTTGCATGCGCAGATGGCCGGTGGTGCCGGTCGAGGCCCCGCCATCGACAAACAGCAGATCCTTGAAGCGCCCGTCGGAATTGAGATCGGTGGCAAGGATACCGCGATCCGCCGCCGTGCCCTGACCCTCGGCCGCTTCCACGATCAGCGCCCCCGCGCCGTCGCCGAACAGCACGCAGGTGCCGCGGTCGGTCCAGTCCATCAGGCGGCTGAAGGTTTCGGCCCCGATCACCATCACCCGCTTGACCTGCCCCGACAGAATCAGGGCATTGGCATTGGCCAGCGCGAAAATGAACCCGGCGCAGACCGCCTGCACATCGAAGGCAAAACCGCGCGTCATGCCGATCCGGGCCTGGACCATGGTGGCGACCGACGGGAAGGTCAGATCGGCGGTCGAGGTCGCCAGGATGATGGCATCAAGATCGTTGGCGCAGAGGCGGGCATCCTTCAGGGCGGCCTCGGCGGCGCGGGTGGCCAGATCGGAGGTGGTCTGGCCCTCGGCCGCAAACCGCCGCCGCTCGATCCCCGAGCGGCTTCGGATCCATTCGTCGCTGGTCTCGATCGATTTTTCGAACTCGGCGTTCTCGACCACCCGTTCGGGCAGATAGTGCCCGACCCCTCTGACCACCGCGCGAATTGTCATTCGGAAAGTCCGTTGTTCAAACCATCACCTGCCGGTTCGGCAGAAGCCGCATCCTGCCCCGCCCGCATCGCCGATGCAAGCCGTGCCGCGAGGCGTTCGTGAAAGCCGGATCTTGCCAGCTTGAAGGCCAGACCGATCGCCGCCGAAACCCCGGTGGCGTCAGCGGCACCGTGCGATTTCACCACGATGCCGTTCAGCCCCAGAAACACCCCGCCATTCTGACGCCGGGTGTCGATCCGGACTTGCAGCCGCTTCAGCGAGGCCAGCGCCAGCAGGGCAGCGATTCGGGAAAGAAAGGTGGCGTTGAAAGCCTCGCGCATGAATTCGGCGATCAGCTTGGCGGTGCCTTCGCCGGTTTTCAGCGCGATGTTGCCGGTAAAGCCATCGGTCACGATGACATCGACGCGGTTGCTGGGAATATCGCCGCCCTCGACAAAACCGACGTAATCAAAGCCGCCCGCCTCGGCAGCCGCCGCAATCTGGACATGCGCCAGTTTCAGCTCGGCGCGGCCCTTGTGTTCCTCGGTGCCGACGTTCAGCAGGCCGACCCGCGGCCGTTCCAGCGACAGCCCGTTGCGGGCATAAGACGCCCCCATGGTGGCGTATTGCACGAAATCCTGCGGCTCGGCCTTGATGTCGGCGCCGACGTCGAGCATCAGGTTGAAGCCGCCGGGGTTGCGCGAGGGCCACAGGCAGCAGATCGCCGGGCGGTTGACGCCGGGCAGTTTGCGCAACCGCAGCATCGCCACCGCCATCAGCGCACCGGTGTTGCCGCACGAAACCGCCGCCGCCGCCGCGCCGTCCCTGACGCAATCAATGCACGACCACATCGAGGTGCCTGCGCCGTGGCGCATGACCTGACTGGGTTTGTCGGTCATCGTCACCACGCGCGGGGCATGGCTAATCACACAGCGCCCCGCCAGCCCGGCGTGATGCTGAAGCAGGGGGCCAAGGGCGGACTCGTCGCCGTGCAGGATGACGCCAAGATCGGGGTTCCGGGTTGCGGCATCAGCCACGCCAGCCACCACCTCGGCAGGCCCGCGATCGCCCCCCATGGCATCGACCGAAATGACGATCCGCTGCCCACCCTGTGCCAGCGCTCTGGTTGCGTTCGTCATCGGGTGCCGCGCGAACGGGGCGCGGCTTACGCCGCGTCCTCGTCGAGATCGACGGCTTTGGCAATAGCCACCACTTCGCGGGCGTCATAGTGGCCGCACGAGGCGCAGACGTGGTGCGGGCGCTTCAACTCGCCGCAATTCGGGCATTCGCTCGGGTTGGATGCCACCAGCGCATCATGGGCGCGGCGCATGTTGCGCTTGGAACTGGTGACTCGGTTCTGCGGGACAGCCATGTCTCGACCTCGGGGTATGGAGGGGCAAGCCCCTGATTTGTCTAATGGATCGTGGAACAACACCGAAATCGGCACGCCATCGGTCCGCTCTGTAAACGAAGCGCGGAACATAGTTGGATTTTGACCCGGCGCAAGTCTTTTCTTAGCGCTTGCCGCCGCTGCGGTCGCGCCCGGGGCCGGTCAGCTTGTCCGCCAGACCGGCCAGACCGGCAAAGGGGCGCAGGTCGGCATCGCGCAGCGGGGTCACACCGGGCGGGGCCGCCACCATTTCGGGCAGTTCGGCCCCCGGCGCGCGGGGGTAAAGCGGCAGCGCCAGCGCCAGCACCTCAAGCGCCACTTCACCCACGTCGATCACCTCGGGCAGGGGCTCGATGCTGTCGTCCTCGGGCATCTCGATCTCGTCGTCGTCGGGGGCAGCCAGCGCGGCGATATAGCGCCGCAGCACCGGCTCGCGGATCATGGTCACCACCGGGGCCAGAGTAATGCCGCACGGCTGTTCGACGGTGGCCGCAAGCCGGGCCTCAAGTTCGACATCATGGTGCCCGCTCGGGCGCAATTCGCCCTTGAAGCGCAAGGTGCGCACCGCCGTGATCCCCAACAGTGCCGCCACCAGCGCCAGCGCGTCCGGCCCGAGTGCCAGGTCGAACCGGGTCGGCTTGCGCGCCGACAGGGCCTTGGTGCGGTAGGGCTTTGAGAGCGGCGCAAGCGGGGGCGGTGTTACGGGCATGAAATTCCTTGGGGTGCGGTGCCGCGTTCCTTGGCTTGAACCCGGACCAGACCTTCTGTAAGTCAAGGGCAAGGCCGGGCGCGCGGCGGTTGCAACCGCCTTGGGATACGAGGCTTGGGTCGGCATGACAAGGGGGCGAGATGGGGAAGGCACGCAGGATCTGCCGCGACGGCACCGCCCTTGACCTGCGGGTGAGCTTGGGTGGCATCAGGCTGTGGCTCTGTGCCATTCTTTGCGTGGTGTCGGTCGCGGCCTGCACCGCCGTTTACCGCGACCATGGCTATGTTCCGACCGACCTTGAGCTTGAGCAGGTCAAGGTCGGGGTCGATACCCATGAAACCGTGGCCGCGCTGGTCGGCCGCCCCTCGGCCTCGGGGCTGCTGAACGATACCGGCTGGTATTACGTGCAAAGCCGCTGGAAGCATTTCGGGGCCCGCGCGCCCAAGGAAATCGACCGGCAGGTGGTGGCGATCACCTTTAGCGCGGCGGGTGTGGTCGAAAACGTCGAGCGCTTCGGGCTGGAAGGCGGGCAGGCGGTGGTGTTGTCGCGGCGGGTGACCGACAGCAACATCAAGGGCGTCAGCTTCCTGCGCCAGTTGCTGGGCAGCGTCGGCAACCTGAGTGCCAGTTCGCTGCTTGGTCAGTCGCCGACCCGGCCGGGAGGCTGATCCGGGCGGGGCGCGTCCTCACGCCGCCGTCGGCGCAAACCACAGTGCCACCCCGTTCAGGCAATAGCGCAGGCCGGTGGGGGCGGGACCGTCGGGAAAGACATGGCCCAGATGCGCGGCGCAGCGGGTGCAGTGCACTTCGGTGCGGCGCATGAACAGGCTGCGATCTTCGCTTGTGCCGACCATCCCGTTATCCAGCGGCGCCCGGAAGCTGGGCCAGCCGGTGCCCGAATCGAACTTGGCGGCATGATCGAACAGGGCTGCGTCGCAGCAGATGCAATGAAAAATGCCGGGCTCGTCGGGGAAATCGTCGTGGCTGAAGGCGCGTTCGGTGCCATGCTGGCGGGTGACCTTGAATTCCAGCTCGGTTAGCTGGCTGCGCCATTCGGCATCGGTCCTGGTGATCGGGTCGGTCATGTTATCCTCGGCTTCGGGTGACGGGCGACGCGCCGCCCGTGCGCCTTGCGCGCCGCGCCGCGCCAGACCATACCTAGGGCAACAATGGCGCTGCGCCAGAGCTGACCCTCTGGCCGTTCGGGAGTTTGCATGCTTGCCCTGAGCAAAGGCCGCTACCTTGCCCGGATGGCGGTCGGGGCCAATGACCTCGGGGCCGCACAGGGGTTGCGCGCACGCGCCTTTGGGGCGGCGCGAGACGGCGATGCCTTTGACGCGATCTGCCGCCATGTGGTGGTGCAAGACCGGGCCACCGGCACGCTGGTGTGCTGCTTTCGCCTGCTGCCGCTGGCCTCGGGGGCCGCGATCGGGGGCAGTTACTCGGCGCAGTTCTATGATCTGGCCGCACTGGCCGCGTATCCGGGCGCGATGCTGGAGATCGGCCGGTTCTGCACCCACCCCGACTGGCACGACCCCGATATCCTGCGCCTGGCGTGGGGGGCGCTGACCCGGCTGGTCGATGCGGGCGGGGCGCGGATGCTGTTTGGCTGCTCGTCGTTTCAGGGCACCAGGGCCGAGGCTTACCGCGATGCCTTCACGCTGCTTGCGGCAGGCCACCTTGCGCCGCCGTGCTGGCGACCCGGCGTCAAGGCCCCGGACGTGGTGCGCTTTGCCGAAACCCCGCGCCGCTGCCAGCCCGACCTGCGGCGCGGGTTGCAAGAAATGCCGCCCTTGCTGCGCAGCTATCTGGCGATTGGGGGCTGGGTGTCGGATCACGCGGTGGTGGACCGCGATCTGAGCACCCTGCACGTCTTTACCGCGCTTGAGATCAGCGCCATTCCGCCCGCCCGCGCCAAAGCGTTGCGGGCGGTGGCGGGCGGTTGACCTTTGCGTGCCGCCCGGCTAGCCCCTGCGCATGGCACGTATCCCCCTTCTGCAACTTTCCCGTCTGTCGCTGACCTTCGGCGGCGCGCCGATCTTCGACGGGCTTGATCTGGTCGTCCAGCCCGGCGACCGGGTGGCGCTGGTCGGGCGCAATGGCTCGGGCAAATCGACGCTGATGAAGGTGATGGCCGGGCTGGTCGAGCCGGATCGCGGCGAGCGCGTGGTAGCCCCCGGCGTGCATGTCGGCTACATGGAGCAAGACCCCGATCTGTCGGCTTTTGCGACGCTGGGGGATTTTGCCGCCGCAAGCCTGCCCGAGGGCGAGGATTACCGGGTGGCGATGGCGGCCGAGGGGCTGAAATTCGACCCGACAACGCCGGTTGCCACCGCCTCGGGGGGCGAGCGCAGGCGCGCGGCGCTGGCCCGGCTGATGGCCGAAGCGCCGGGGCTGATGCTGCTGGACGAGCCGACCAACCATCTTGATATCGAAGCCATCCAATGGCTTGAGGCCGAGTTGAAGCAAACCCGCAGCGCTTTTGTGCTGATCAGCCACGACCGCGCCTTTCTGCGCGCGCTGTCGCAGGTGACGCTGTGGATCGACCGGGGTCAGGTGCGCCGCCGCGAGGCCGGGTTCGCGGGCTTTGAGGACTGGCGCGAAACCGTCTGGGCCGAGGAAGACGACGCCCGCCACAAGCTTGACCGCAAGATCAAGGCCGAGGGCCGGTGGGCGGTCGAGGGCATCTCGGCCCGGCGCAAGCGCAATCAGGGCCGGGTGCGCGCACTGGCGGTGCTGCGGGCCGAACGCGGGGCGCAGATCCGACGTCAGGGCACTGCCGCGATGGAACTTGACGCCGGGCCGCAATCGGGCCGCCGGGTGATCGAGGCGCGGGGCTTGAGCAAGGCGTTCGGCGATCTGACGATCGTGCAGGGCTTCGATCTGCGGGTGCTGCGCGGCGACCGGGTGGCGTTTGTCGGTGCCAACGGGGTGGGCAAGACCACCCTGCTGAAGATGCTGGTGGGCGAGATTGCGCCCGATCAGGGCAGCGTCACGCTGGGCACCAATCTGCAAATTGCGGTGTTCGATCAGACAAGGGCGCAGGTCGATCCTGACGCCAGCCTGTGGGACAACCTGACCTCGGACCCCTTGATGCGGGTCTCGGGGCAATCGGATCAGATCATGGTGCGCGGCGTGCCGCGTCATGTGGTGGGCTATCTCAAGGATTTCCTGTTCGACGAGCGGCAGGCCCGCGCCCCGGTGCGCTCCTTGTCGGGGGGCGAGAAGGCGCGGCTGTTGCTGGCCCGGATCATGGCGCGCGAATCGAACCTGCTGATCCTTGATGAGCCGACCAACGATCTGGATGTCGAAACGCTGGACCTGTTGCAGGATATCTTGGGCGATTACGACGGCACCGTGCTGCTGGTCAGCCACGACCGCGATTTCATCGACCGGGTGGCGACCTCGACGGTGGCGATGGAGGGCGACGGGCAGGTCACAGTCTATCCCGGCGGCTGGTCCGATTACCAGGCGCAGCGCGGCGAGGTGGTTGGTGAAATCACTGCCAGATCAACGCCATCGGCGGTATTTCTGAAGCAGGATGGGAAGAAGGCGGTTGGCCTGACCTTCACCGAACGCAAGCGTCTCGATGCGCTGCCCGCGGTGATTGCGCGGCTTGAGACCGAGATCGCCAGGCTTGCGGCGCTGCTGGAGTCACCTGATCTTTACGACAAGGAACCGGTAAAGTTCCGCAAGGCCGCGGAATTGATGGCCGCGCGGCAGACCGCCGTGGCGGCTGCCGAGGCGGAATGGCTGGTGCTGGCCGAGCGCGAGGGCTGAGGCGCGCGGGGCAAGCCGGGGGGCTGCCTGCCCCCCGGACCCCCCGGGGATATTTGACCAAGGAGAAAGCGAGGTCCGGTGCCGGGCGGCTACCAGCGTCCGCTGGCTCCGCCGCCCGAGGACGAGCCGCCGCCGAAACTGTCATCATCGCTCGATGAACTCAGACTGGGAATGTCGCGCTCGATGTCGCTGTGATAGCCGCAGGCGGGGCAGGCGGTGGTGATGCGCTTGCGGCCGGACGCGGTTTGGGTGGGCTCGGTCAGGGTGACATGGCTGCGGTGCAGGCCGCGCTGGCCGCATTGTGGGCAGACGCGAAAGCGCAGGGCCAGATTGGCCAGTGCGCCGCGAAATATCAGCAGCAGCGACAACAGCACTGCCCCCCCGAACATCCAGGGGGTCGGATCAAACGGCGGGGTGGGGGGTTCGGGGGCACCGAGTCGGGCGCTGAAGGGGCGGGCGATGCGGTCGATGGCGGCGAGCGTTCCCGCCTCGATGCCTGCCGCCATGGTGCCGTCGCGAAAGGCGGGCAGCATGTCGTGGTCGATGATTTGCAGCGCCACCCCGTCCCACACCGGCGGGTAGGCTGACCCCAGGGCGATGCGCATCTCGCGATCTTCAACCGCGATCAGGATCAGGATGCCGTCGTTGCTGGCAGCATTGCCGATGCCCCAGGCGTTGAACAGATCCTTGGCAAAGGTTTCGATCGAAGCGCTGTCGCCGTAATCGGCGCGGCGCGCAATCGTCAGCACGGTGGCCTCGACGCCGGTTTCCTCGCGGGCCTGCCGCAGCGCTGCGGTGATCCGGGTTTTGGCCGCGGCGTCAATCACTTGCGCGTAATCGTTGACGAAAGTCGATTGGTAGTCGGGAAAGTTTTGCGCCCAAGCCGCGATGGGCAGAAACAACAGGACGGCCAGCAGGCGAATCATGTCAGCTCCTTGACCACTTCGGCCACCATCATCACGTCGTCGCGGGTGCAGTCGAACGATCCCACCTGCACCCGGATCACGAAGCGCCCGCCGCTGTGGGTCTGGGTCAGATACACCCTGCCATCGTCGTTGATGCGCGCCAGCAGGGCGGCGGTGGCGGCGTCATCGGCCAGCGCAAAGGTGAACAGCGACAGCGCGGGCGGGGTGGTGATGGTGATGCCGGGCAGGGCGGCCAGCACCTGCGCCAGCTCATTCGACCAGGCGACATGGTTGCGGATGCGGGTGCGCAGGCCGTCGAGGCCGTAGGCGCGCATGAGGAACCACAGCTTCAGCGCGCGAAAGCGGCGGCCAAGCGGCACCGTCCATTCGTTGAAATTGGTGATCTCGTCATGGCCCGCGGTTTCAAGGTAGCTGGGGCGCAGGCCAAGGGTGCGGATCTGGGCCCCGGGGTCGCGCAGGAACTGCACCGAGCAGTCGAACTGGCCGCCCAGCCATTTGTGCGGGTCGAACACGATGCTGTCGGCACCCTCGATCCCGGCCCAGAGGGCGCGGAACTCGGGGCAGATCATGGCGCTGCCGGCCCAGGCGGCATCGACATGGGTGGTCAGGTGGTGGGCGCGGGCGACTTCGATGCAGTCGCCGATCCGGTCGAACGCGCCGATCGAGGTGCCGCCGGTGCACAGAATCACCCCGGCGGGCAGGTAGCCGGCGGCGCGGTCGGCGGCAATCGCCCCGGCCAGCGCGCCCGGTTTCATGGCGTGGTCGGTGCCGGTCGCGATCTTGACCAGGTTGTCCTGGCCGATGCCGGTGATCCGCGCCGCCTTGTCCACCGAGGAATGGACCTCGGCGCTGCAATAAAGCCGCAGACGGGGCTGGCCGGAGAGACCCTGTTGCAGCCCGGCCCAGGCCAGCGTGCGCTCGCGCATCGTCAGCACCGCCGACAGGGTGGCGGTGGTGGCGCTATCGTGGATCGTGCCGGAAAACCCTTCGGGCAGGCCCAGGGCGGCGCGCAGCCAGCCCACCATGACCTGCTCGATCTCGGTGGCGGCGGGCGAGGTTTGCCACAGCAGGCACTGCGCCGCCATGGCATTGGCCAGTTGTTCGCCCAGCATCGAGGCCGGGGCGGCATTGGCGGGAAAGTAGGCGAAAAAGCGCGGGTGCTGCCAGTGGGTCATTCCCGGCGGCACGATGCGCGCGAAATCGGCAAAGATGGTTGCCATCGGCTCGGGCGCGTCGGGCGCGGCAGGGGGCAGTTGGGCGGCAATCGCGCCGGGGGTCAGGGGCGCGCGCACCGGGCGGCTCCGCAAGGACGCGTGATAGTCATGCGCCCAGTCGGCGGCGCGTTTGGACCAGTGGCGCAGATCGTCGTGGTTCATCGGGGACTCCGTTTGCGGCATCATGGCGGCGGCGAGGCGGCTGCACAAGGTGCTTGGCGCGCGCCGTTCTCTGCGCTATCAGGGGGCCATGAAGACGCGTGGCATCATCTGCATTTGCTGCATTACCGGCTGACAAGGGTCAGGCGGGCGGGTCTTCGATTTCCCAAGGAAAGCTGAAGTTGCCAAGCCCGCGCCGGGGAGTGCCGCCTGCAAAGGGGTTCGGGATGGTCGGGATCAGGCTTTACAACGGCAGGACGCGGGCGAAAGAAGATTTCACCCCGATTGATGACGCCAACGTGCGGATCTATGTCTGCGGCCCCACGGTTTACGACCGCGCCCATATCGGCAACGCCCGCCCGGTGGTGGTGTTCGACGTGCTGTTCCGGCTGCTGCGCCATGTTTACGGGCCGGATCACGTGACCTACGTGCGCAACTTCACCGACGTCGATGACAAGATCATCGCGCGGGCAGCCGAAACCGGGCGCGAGATTGGCGCGATCACCGAAGAGACCATCGGCTGGTATCATCAGGACATGGACGCCTTGGGCGCGCTGCGGCCGACCCATGAGCCGCGCGCGACCGAGTATATCGGCGCGATGATCGCGATGATCGCGGGGCTGATTGGCGCGGGGCACGCCTACGAGGCCGAGGGCCATGTGCTGTTCGATGTGCGCAGTTACCCCGATTATGGGCGCCTCTCGGGGCGCTCGATCGACGACATGATTGCCGGGGCGCGGGTGGAAGTGGCGCCTTACAAGCGCGACCCGATGGATTTCGTGCTGTGGAAGCCGTCGGATGCCGCCACGCCGGGCTGGGACAGCCCCTGGGGCTATGGGCGGCCGGGCTGGCACATCGAATGTTCGGCGATGAGCGACGCGCTGCTGGGGGCGAGTTTCGACATTCACGGCGGCGGCATTGATCTGCAATTCCCGCACCACGAGAACGAGCTGGCGCAATCGGCCTGCGCCCATCCGGGGGCCGGGTTCGCGCAGGTCTGGATGCACAACGAGATGTTGCAGGTCGAGGGCAGGAAGATGTCCAAGAGCTTGGGCAATTTCTTCACGGTGCGGGATTTGCTGAACAAGGGCGTGCCGGGCGAGGTGATCCGGATGGTGTATCTGGGCACGCATTATTCCAAGCCGATGGACTGGACGGAGGCGAAGGCGGCACAGGCGGAGGCGACGCTCAGGAAGTGGCGGGGGCTGGTCGCGGGGATCGACCCCGCGCCAGCCCCGTTGCCCTCGGTCATCGCCGCACTGGCGGATGATCTGAACACGGCGGGCGCCATGGCGGCGTTGCACGAGGCGGCAGGGCAGGGCGACGGTGCTGGGCTGAAGGCTTCGGCCGCACTGCTTGGGTTGCTCGAGGATGGGATGGGGGGCTGGGCGCTGGCACCCGCGCAAGGCGACGCCTGCCGCCGGGTGCAGGAGTTGATGCTTGCGCGCGCCGAGGCGCGGGCGACCCGAGACTGGGCGCGGGCGGATGCCATCCGCAAGGGGCTGGATGCGGCTGGGGTGGTGGTGCAGGACCGGCCCGACGGCAGTTTCGAGGTCAGTTTTGCGCCGGGGTTTGACCCAGCCAAGCTGGAGGCGCTGCCATGACTGTGCGCAGGACAGAGGTTCGCCCCCGGCCCGAGGGTGGGGGCAGTTTCGCCCCCGCCCTGGGGGGCGGGTCGGGGGCGAACCGGGCCGCAAGCGCCCCGGGCGCAGGAAGGAAAGATATGGGCCTGTCCGAGGGCAGCACCCGAACCGCGGGGGTGGGCGAGAAGCGCCCGCCCCGGGGGGGCGGTTCGGGCGCTGCCCGGGTCGCAAGCGCCCCGGGCGAAGGAAGGGAAAGTATCGGCATGACCCGCGAGCGGCTTTACCTGTTCGACACCACCCTGCGCGACGGGCAGCAGACCCAGGGGGTGCAGTTCTCGGGCGCGGAAAAGCGCCAGATCGCAGGCGCGCTGGATGCGCTTGGCGTCGATTACATCGAGGGCGGCTGGCCGGGGGCGAACCCGACCGATTCAGAGTTCTTCGCCGCCCCGCCAGCGACCCGCGCCACCCTGACCGCGTTCGGCATGACAAGGCGGGTCGGGCGGTCGGCGGAAAACGACGATGTGCTGGCGCTGGTGCTTGATGCCGCGACCCCGGCGGTCTGTCTGGTGGGCAAGACCCACGACTTTCATGTCACCACCGCGCTGGGTGTCACGCTGGACGAAAACCTTGCGGCGATCCGCGCGTCGCTGGCGCATCTGGCCGCCAAGGGCCGCGAGGCGCTGTTTGACGCCGAACATTTCTTCGATGGCTACCGCGCCAACCCCGGCTATGCGCTCGACTGCCTGCGGGCCGCCCGCGACGAGGGTGCGCGCTGGATCGTGCTGTGCGACACCAATGGCGGCACCTTGCCCGGTGAGATTGGCCGGATCACCGCCGAAGTGGTGGCGGCGGGGATACCGGGCGACCGGCTGGGGATTCACTGCCACGACGATACCGGCAATGCGGTGGCGGGGTCGCTGGCGGCGATTGATGCGGGGGCGCGGCAGGTGCAGGGCACGTTGAATGGCCTGGGCGAGCGTTGCGGCAATGCCAATCTGACCACGCTGATCCCGACCCTGCTGCTGAAAGCGCCCTATGCCAGCCGGTTTCAGACCGGGGTCACACCGCAGGCGTTGCGCGGCCTGCTGCGCACCAGCCGGATGCTGGACGACATCCTGAACCGGGTGCCACGGCGGGCGGCGGCTTATGTCGGGGCCTCGGCCTTTACCCACAAGGCCGGGCTTCACGCCAGCGCCATTCTGAAAGACCCCGCCACTTACGAGCATATCGACCCCGCCCTGGTCGGCAATGCGCGGGTGATTCCGATGAGCAATCAGGCCGGGCAGGCCAATCTGCGGGCGCGCCTCGCCGAGGCCGGAATTGTGGTTGCGGCCAAAGACCCGCGGCTGGGGCGGATTCTCGAGGTGGTGAAAGAGCGCGAGGACAAGGGCTATGCCTATGACGGCGCGCAGGCCAGTTTCGAGCTGATCGCGCGGCGCGAGCTGGGGTTGCTGCCCGCGTTCTTCGAGGTCAAGCGCTACCGGGTGACGGTCGAGCGCCGCAAGAACAAGTATGACCGCATGGTCAGCCTGTCGGAGGCGGTGGTGGTGGTGAAGATCGGCGCGACCAAGACCCTGTCGGTGTCGGAATCGATGGATGCAGCCGGCACCGACCGTGGCCCGGTCAATGCGCTGGCCAAGGCGCTGGCCAAGGATCTGGGGCCGTATCAGGCGGTGATCGACGATCTGCAACTGGTCGATTACAAGGTGCGCGTCACCCAGGGCGGCACCGATGCGGTGACGCGGGTGATCATTGATTCCGAAGACAGTCAGGGGCGGCGCTGGTCCACCGTCGGGGTCTCGGCCAATATCGTCGATGCCAGTTTCGAGGCGCTGCTCGATGCGATCAACTGGAAGCTGATCCGCGACGGGGCAAAGGCGTGACCCTGAACGCCTGCGCGGCGCTGGTCGAGCGTGGCGACCCCGACCGTTTTGCCGCCTGCATGGCGACCCCGGTGGCGGTCAGGGCGCGGCTCTGGCCCTTGTATGCGCTGAACCTGGAACTGGCACAGGTGCCGTGGCGGACGCGCGAGCCGCTGCTGGCCGAGATGCGGCTGGAATGGTGGCGCGGGGCGCTGGCCGATGCTGCGCGCGGCGTGGCGGTGCCGGGGCACGCGGTGCTAAAGCCTCTGGCGGCGCTGCTGGCCGAGGCCGATCTGCCGCTGGCGGTGCTTGATCGCCTGGCCCTCGCGCGGCGGTGGGACATCTGGTCTGAGCCCTTTGCCGACCGGGCCGCGTTCGACGCTTATCTTGACGATACCGCCGGTGGGCTGATGTGGCTGGCGGCGCGCGCCCTTGGGGCCCCCGATGATGCCGAGCCGGTGGTGCGGGGGGCGGGCTGGGCGATGGGGCTCGCGTCGTTCTTGCGCGCGGTGCCCGAGCTGGTGGCGCGCGGCCGGGTGCCGTTGCACGATTCGCGTCCCGAGGCGGTAGCCCTGCTCGCGCGCGAGGGGCTGGCCCGACTTGACGACGCCCGGCGCAACCGCCGAGCCGTGCCGGTTGCGGCGACGCCCGCGCTGCTGGCGGGCTGGCAGAGCGGCGCGCTGCTGGCGCTGGTGGCGGATGATCCGGCGCGGGTGGCCGAGGGCCGGGTGCAGCGCTCGGAATTCGCCCGACGCGGCGGTTTGCTGTGGGCGGCGGCGAGCGGGCGCTGGTAGGGGCAAGATGGGGTCAAGGGAAATCGCAAATCTTTCTTGCCCGATTTGACCCGCGTCAAATCGGGTCGCGCCTGCCTGCCCCCGGCAGGCGCGAAACGCGCCCGCCAGGCAGGCGCGCCCCGATTTCCACCCGATAGTCCTTGCCCAACCCCCCTTGTTCAACGGCTTTCAGCCTTATGAACAATGGGCCGGAAAACGCTCCCCCGGAGCGTTTTCTTTCGGCCCAAAAGCCTGACCTGAACACTGCGACGATGACGATGGCCGTTGCCGCCAAGCCTTATCGTGCCCGAGGCGCAAAGGCTCAGGCCCAGAACGGCCCGGCCTTGCGCAGCTTGCGCCAGGCGGTTTCGGCCGCGGTCATGGCGTGGCTGGCGCGCGTCTGCGCCACAGCGCTGGCGGGGCCGCGCTGGCGGGCGATGGCAAGGTCGTTGAGGGTGCCAAGTGCGTCGAGCAGCGGTGCCAGTTGGGCCAGCAAGCGCTTGCGGCCCTTGCCGGGCCACAGCGGCCCCAGAAAATCGCAAAGATAGCGCAGGGTCTTCAAGTCCTTGCGCAATTCGTGGCGGTCGGCGGCCGACATCGGCGCGACGGCGGGGGAATGGGTCGCGACCCGCGCCCACGCGCGGGTCAGGGCGCGCTCGGCCAGCGGACCGACGCGGCCCGCACGCCATCGCCTGGCCTTGTGGCCCTTGCGCCGCCAGCCCTTGGCCGCGAACCGGGCCTGCATTTCAGCGGCACCGGGGCGCTTGCGCAGGGTCTTGCGCAGGGCTGCGCGCAGGGTTGCGGCTTGCGCCTGACGGGCGGCGGTCTCGGGTGCGTCCAACGCCTCGGCTGCCGCCACATCGGCATCGCGCAACGGTCCAAGCTGATGGAACAGCGCCTTGGCCTCGGCCTTGGTGGCGGTCAGGGTGGTGCGGCCGATGATCGGGGCAAAGCCGGTCAGGGCCGCGCGCAACTGACGCAGCGCCACCCGCGCGGCATGGGCGGGATCGGGGCTGGCGCTGACCATGAGGCGGGCAAGTTGGCGTTCGATCTCAACGGTGCAAGCCGCCACGATCCGGCGCAGCGCCGTCTCGGCCCGGATGCCGGGCGCGATTACGCGGTTCTTGTGGCCGGGCTTTGCATGCGGCATAGCGGGGGGCACCCCTATTGGGTCCGGGCCCAGTGTAACACCAACTGGGGCGGGGCTAGCGGGTTTCCTTCGGTTGCAGCGTCAGCCAGATCAGCGCCCCGCCGGCCAGCACCAGGAACGGCACCATCGCCATGTTGACCGCCGCCCAGCCTTCCTGCGGCGAGCCGCCCGAGCAGTTCATCAGCCCGCCCGAGCTGAGCGAAGCCAGGGTGACGCCGCCGAACACGATCAGATCGTTCATGCCCTGCATCCGGCCGCGCTCTTCGGGGGCATGGGCCCCGGCCAGCATGGTGGTGGCACCGATGAAGCCGAAGTTCCAGCCAAGGCCCAGCAGGATCATGGCGGCGAAGAAGTTTTCGATATTCACCCCCATCAGGGCCACCGCCCCGGCGCTGGCCAGGATGACAAGGCCGAGCGCCACCACCTTTTCCGCGCCAAACCGGGCAATGACATGGCCGGTGAAGAACGACGGCGCATACATTGCCAGCACGTGGCCGGTCACCACGTCGGCGGCGTTCGAGGTGGTGAAGCCGCAGCCCACCACCGCCAGCGGCGACGAGGTCATCACCAGGTTCATCAGCGCGTAGGAGACGGTGGCGCAGATCACCGCCACCGCGATGCGCGGGGTGCGGATCAGCGCGAGCTTGCTGCGGCCGCGTGGCGCACTGGCATGGGGTGCTGCGGGCTTGGGGATGTCGAGCAGGGCAAACAGAAAGACCCCGACCAGGTTGAGCGCGATCACCGCAAGGTAGGTGCCGAGGAACGGCACCACCATCACCTGCGCCGTCGCTTTCACCAGTTGCGGCCCCAGCACCGCCGACAGCAGACCCCCGGCCATGACCCAGGAAATCGCCTTGGGGCGGAATTCCTCGGACGCGGTATCGGCGGCGGCGAAGCGGTAAAAGCCCTGTGCCGACATGTAGATGCCGGTGAACAGCGCGCCCAGCAGGAACAGCGCGAACGACGAGGTCAGCAGCGCGTAGGCGCCGATCGCCCCGCCGATCGCGCCGCCGATGGCTCCCACCACGAACCCCGCCCGTCGCCCATGGCGCTGCATCAGTGCCGACAGTGGCGTGGCGGTCAGCATCGAGCCGATCACGATCAGCGAGATCGGCAGGGTTGCCCAGCAGACATTCGCGGCCAGCGACTGCCCCGCCAGACCGGCGACGATGAAGATCATCGGCATCTGCGCGCCAAGGATGGCCTGGGCGGCGACCAGCACCCAGACCGTGCGGCGGGCGCGGGCGTCATCGGGGGCGGCCTCGGGGGCAAGGGCGGTGCTTTGGGTCATCCGCCCTCGGTAAACCGAAGGTCTGCCTGCGCCAAGGGGCAGCGAGAAAATTTCTTGCCTTCGGCGAGGATATTTGGACCAATGTGAAATGGTCGGGGGGCGGGTATGACAGGGCGTATTCTGGAAACCGAGGCCGATCTGGCGGCAGGGGCGGCTTGGCTTGCGGCGCGCGAGCCGTGCCTTGCGTCGGTGCTGGCGCGGGTCGGGCCGTTGCCGCTGCGCAGGCGGGCGGACGGGTTTGGCGCGCTGCTGGAGGCGATCGTGAGCCAGCAGGTGTCGCTGGCCTCGGCCGCGGCGGTGCTGGGGCGGCTGCGGGCGGCGGGGCTGGACGCGGCGCAGGCACTGGCGGGTGCCGAGGACGAGGTTTTGCGCGGCTGCGGGCTGTCGCGCCAGAAAATATTTTACATCAAGGGCCTGGCGGCGGCAGGGATCGACTATGCCGGACTGCATGTGTTGCCCGACGACGCGGTGGTGGCGCGCCTTATGGCGCTGCCGGGGATCGGGCGCTGGAGCGCCGAGATTTATGCGATGTTCGCGCTGGGGCGGGCGGATGTGCTGGCGGCGGGCGATCTGGCGTTGCAGGAGGCGGCCCGGCTGGCTTTTGCTTTGGCCGAGCGCCCGAATGAGCGGGCGTTGCGGGCGCTGGCCGAGCCGTGGTCGCCGTGGCGGGGCGTTGCGGCGCGCGCGCTCTGGGCCTATTACCGCGCCGTGAAGCAACGCGAGGGCATCTGGTGACGCGGCAGTTGAAATTCGCTCGACGGGCGGCGAAATCGGGGCGGGCCACCAGCCTGGTGGTGTTCGTGCATGGCTATGGTGCCGACGGGGCCGATCTGCTGGGGCTGGCGGATGTGATGGCGCAGGCGCTGCCCGATTGCGTGTTTGTCGCCCCCGATGCGCCCGAGGCTTGCGCGGGCAACCCGTTCGGGCGGCAGTGGTTCCCGATCCCGTGGCTTGATGGCTCGTCGCCGGTCGCGGCGGCGGTGGGGCTGGCGGCGGCGGCGGATGATCTGGCGGCCTTTCTTGACGCCCGGCTGGCCGACGAGGGGCTGGCAGCAGGGGCGCTGGCGCTGGTGGGGTTTTCGCAAGGCGCGATGCTGAGCCTGCATGTCGCGGTGCGCCGGGTGGCGGCGGTGGCGGCGGTGGTCTCATACTCGGGCCGGTTGCTGGTGCCCGAGCGGCTGGCGGCCGAGGCGCGCGCCCGCCCGCCGGTGCTGCTGGTGCATGGCGACGCCGACCCGATGGTGCCGTTCGGGGATATGGCCATCGCGGCGGATGCGCTGGCGCAGGCGGGGTTTTCGGTCGCGGGCCATGTGATGCACGGGGTGGGGCACGGCATTGCGCCTGATGGGCTGGCGGTGGCGCTGGACTTTCTGCGCGAACGGCTGCCGGGGTAGGGCGTCACACCCCTGTCACCGGCGCGCGTCAGATCTGGGCCAGATCAAGGGGCTTGCCACAGGGGTGACGCCAGATATAGCTTGCGACAACCAAAGCGGCAGGCGGGGCTTGGCGGTGATGGACGGTGATTTCAGAACGGGGTTCGTGCGTGAACCGGCGGCGCTGCGGCAGTTTCCGGCGCTGGTGCTGAACGCCGATTTCCGCCCGCTGTCCTATTACCCGCTGTCGCTGTGGCCGTGGCAGGAAGCGATCAAGGCGGTGTGCCTTGACCGGGTGATGATCGTGGCTGAATACGACCGGACCGTGCGCAGTCAACGTGCCGCGATCCGCATCCCCTCGGTGGTGGTGCTGAAGGATTATGTCAGGCCGCAACGGCGGGTGGCCTTCACCCGCTTCAACCTGTTCCTGCGTGACGAGTTCACCTGCCAGTATTGCGGTGCCAAGGGCGATCTGACCTTTGATCACGTGCTGCCGCGGGCGCGCGGCGGGGTGACCAGTTGGGAAAACGTGGTGGCGGCGTGCGCGCCGTGCAACCTGCGCAAGGGGGCGCAGAGCCTCAAGCGGGCCGGGATGGGGCTGGCGCGCCCGCCCCGCGCGCCCTCGGCCGAGGAAATGCAGGCCCATGGCCGCCGCTTTCCGCCGGGTCACCTGCATGAGAGCTGGGTCGATTATCTTTACTGGGATGCCGAGCTTGACGCCTGACGCGGCGCTTTGGCTGTCATAAAACCGTTACATTTGACGTGACAATTCCCGCGCCTTGCGGTTTGGTCGCGCGGTGGAATGGCGAGGAAATCTTTGATGGCGATCACTCTGGATGCGGCGGCGCTCAATCTCGCGGTGGCGGTGGTGTGCGGCGCGCTGATCGGCTCCGAGCGTCAGGTGCGCCAGCGCATGGCGGGGCTGCGCACCAATGCGCTGGTGGCGCTGGGGGCGGCGGGGTTTATGGTGTTCTCGCTGCTGGTGCCGCATGAGGTCAGCCCGACCCGGGTGGCGGCGCAGGTGGTCACTGGCATCGGCTTTCTCGGGGCCGGGATCATCTTTCGCGATGGCTTCAACGTGCACGGGCTGAACACGGCGGCGACGCTGTGGTGTTCGGCGGCGCTGGGGCTGATGGCCGGTTTCGGGGCCTGGCCCTATGCCGTGCTGATGACGGCGATGGTGATCTTCATCAACCTCGGCTTGCGCCCGCTGGTCAAGTTCATCAAGCGCAAGACCATGGCCGGGGTGCCGCTGGCGCGCCACTACCGCGTCAGCCTGACCTGCCGGGCCGAGCAGGAGGCCGACCTGCGCAGCTTCATGTTGCGCACCTTCGCGATGGGGGGGCTGCATCTCTCGGAGATCGACGTGGAACCGGCCGAAGGCGGCTCTGCGGTCGAGCTGACGGCGATCGTGATTGGCGACGGGGTCACTGACGCGGCGCTGGAGCAATCGGTGGCGCGGCTGGGTGCCGAGCCCGGCCTGCGCCATGTGCGCTGGCAGGTGCTGGACGAGGGCTAGCCAGCGGTCCTTGCAACCTCGCGGCGGCGATCACGACCCCTCGCGCGATGTTGTCCAGACGTGACTTGCAAGCTGCCGGATTGGGGCGCGATACTGCCTGACATGCAGATGACCGCAGGAGAGTGGAATGAAACCGTCGATCGGAAGAAGGACGTTCATGCAGGGAGTCGCGGTGGGGGCCCTGTCGCTGCCCGCAATGGCTGCTGCCGGGCGGGTCCAGGCGCAGGACGCGGCGGGATCACAAGGCGGATACACCTATGAAATCGTCAAGACCGAAGCGGAATGGCATGCCCAGCTTGGCGATGAGGCGTTCGGCATCATGCGGCAGCGCAAGACCGAAAGGATGCGCTCCAGCCCGCTGTGGAACGAGGTGCGCGACGGCGATTATTTCTGCAAGGCCTGCGATCTGCACGTCTATGAAGCCAAGTGGAAGGTCGTGATCGACCTCGGCTGGGTGTTCTTCACCCAGAATGTGCCCGACTCGGTGCTGATGGGAATCGATGAAGCCAACCCCTACGGGGCAGCCGGGGACGACGGGGCGACCATCGCGCTGATCGAAGCCCATTGCCGCCGCTGCGGCAGCCATTTCGGGCATCTGATCACGGTCAAGGACGGCGAGGTGCTGCATTGTCTGAACGGTGCCAGCCTGAATTTCGTTGAAAGGGTGGCCTGAGCCCCGCGGCGAACACCTGGCAAGGGATGGGTCTGGCGAAGGGGGCATCTGCCCCCTTTTTTCGCTTCGCCCGCGCCGCAAGGCGCGCGACGGTTGGTGGCCATGCGCTGCATCCGATGCTAGACTACGTGCGACAAAGGCGGTAAAGAGCGCGCGTTAGCGCTAACAGCGCCCGCTCTGCACGTAAGGAAAACCCATGGTTTCGCGCGTCATTCCGGTTGATCCGTTCGATCTGGTGATTTTCGGCGGCACTGGCGATCTGGCCCGGCGCAAGATCCTGCCCGGCCTGTTTCACCGCTTCTGTGATGGCCAGATCACCGGCGAAAGCCGGATCATCGGCGCGGCGCGGGCGAAACTGGATGACGACGGCTTTCGCGCCGAGGTCCGCACCGCGCTGGCCGAGTTCGTGGCGGAAGGGCGGCGCGATGCGGCCCATGTCGAGCAGTTTCTGGCCTGTGTCCAGTATGTCTCGATCGACGCAGCGGGTGAGGGCGGCTGGGCAGCGCTGGCCGCGCTGATGCGACCGGGGGTGGTGCGGGCGTTCTATTTCTCGGTGGCGCCAAACCTGTTCGGCGATCTGGCCGATCGGCTGCACCAGCACGGGATTGCCGATGGCGCGAGCCGTCTGGTGGTGGAAAAACCGTTCGGCCGCGATCTGGCGTCGGCGCGGGCGCTGAACCGGGTGCTGGCGCAGCATTTCGACGAGCATCAGATCTACCGCATCGACCATTATCTCGGCAAGGAAACCGTGCAGAACCTGATGGCGGTGCGCTTTGCCAACATCCTGTTCGAGCCGCTGTGGAAATCGGAATACGTCGATCACGTCCAGATCACCGTGGCCGAGACCGTCGGGGTCAATGGCCGCGGGGCTTATTATGACAAATCCGGCGCGATGCGTGATATGGTGCAGAACCACATGATGCAGCTTTTGTGCCTGATCGCGATGGAACCGCCCTATCATTTTGACCCCGACGCCGTGCGCGACGAAAAGCTGAAGGTGATCCGGGCGCTTGATCCGGTGAAGCCCGAAGACATCGTGCGTGGCCAGTATCTGGCCGGGGGCGGGCAGCCGGGCTATGTCGAGCACAGCGGCAATCCCGCGACCCGCACCGAAAGCTACCTTGCGATGAAGGTCTGCGTGTCGAACTGGCGCTGGAAGGGCACGCCGTTCTACCTGCGCACCGGCAAGCGCCTGCGGGCGCGTGAATCCGAGATCGCGGTGACCTTCAAGGAGCCGCCGCACTCGATCTTCGGCGATTCCGATACCTGGCATGAAAACGTGCTGGTGATCCGGCTGCAACCCAACGAGGGCATGAACCTCAAGGTGATGATCAAGGAACCGGGGCCGGGCGGCATGCGGCTGGTGCAGGTGCCGCTGGATATGTCGTTCGCCGAAGCGCTGGGCAGCGACGGTGCCGATATTCCCGACGCCTACGAGCGTCTGATCATGGATGTGATCCGCGGCAACCAGACCCTGTTCATGCGCGGCGACGAGGTCGAGGCGGCCTGGGCCTGGACCGATCCGATCATTCAGGGCTGGGAGGCGCGCGGCGACAAGCCGTTGCCCTATGATCCCGGCTCGTCGGGGCCCGAGGATGCGCTGATGCTGATGCACCGCGACGGCAGGCGGTGGCGCGAGATCCGGGAATGAAACTGCTCGAATACCCCGACCGCGAGATGATGATGCTGGCGCTGGCCAACACCATCGCGGGCGAGTTGGCCGATTTTCTGCGTCGCGACGGGCGCGCCAGCTTTTGCGTGCCGGGCGGCACCACGCCGGGGCCGGTGTTCGACACGCTTTCCGGGGTCGATCTCGACTGGGCCAATATCACGGTGTTTCCCGGTGACGAGCGTTGGGTGGCCGAGGATCATCGGCGCTCGAACGCCCGCCTGCTGCGGGCGCACCTGCTGCGCGGGCGGGCGGCGGCGGCGCGGCTGGTGCCGCTGCACGCCGACACCGCAGCACCCGAAGATGCGCTCGATGCCCTGACGGCAGGGATTGCGCCACATCTGCCGATCTCGGTGCTGCTGCTCGGGATGGGGGCTGATCTGCATGTAGCCTCGCTGTTTCCCGGTGCCGACCGGCTGGCTGACGCGCTGGCCCCCGACGCGCCGGTGCTGATGGCGCTGCGCGCCGATGCCGCAGGCGAGCCGCGCGTCACCCTGACCGCCCCGGTGCTGCGCGGCGCGATGGTGACGCATATCCTGATCACCGGGGCCGACAAGCGCGCCAGTCTCGAACGCGCGTCAACCCTGACCGAGCTGGAAGCGCCGGTGAAGGCGGTGCTGGCAAACGCAACCGTGCACTGGGCAGAATAGATGATGAAGACGCATTGGCAGGCGCTGGCCGCGCATCACGCAAAGGTGGCGGATCGCGCGATTCTGGGGCTGTTCGACGACCAGGACCGGGCGGCTGATTTCTCGGCTTGGGCAGGGGACATGCTGCTCGATTATGCCAAGACCAACCTTGATGCCAAGGGGCGCGCGCTGCTGCTGGCGCTGGCAACGGCGGCCGGGGTGGAAGCGCGGCGCGAGGCGATGTTTACCGGCGCAAAGATCAATGAAACCGAGGGTCGCGCCGTGCTGCACACCGCGCTGCGCAATCTTGATGTGGCGGTGCAGGTCGATGGCCATGACGTGATGCCCGCGGTGCGCGCGACCTATGGCCGGATGCAGGCTTTCGCCGCTGATGTGCGCGCCGGGCGCTTTGCCGGGCAGGGCGGGGCGATCAGCGACGTGATCAACATCGGCATCGGCGGCTCGGACCTGGGTCCCGCGATGGCGACGCTGGCGCTGGCCCCTTATCACGACGGGCCACGCTGCCATTTCGTCTCGAACGTCGATGGCGCGCAGGTCCATGATATTCTGCGCGGTCTGAACCCCGAGACGACGCTGGTGATCGTGGCCTCGAAGACCTTCACCACGATCGAGACCATGACCAATGCCGAAACCGTGCGGCGCTGGATGGCCGGGCGGGTGGCCAACCCTGCCGCCCAGTTCGCCGCCGTCTCGAGCGCCACCGACAAGACCGCCGCCTTCGGCATCGACCCCGCGCGGGTGTTCGGCTTCGAGGATTGGGTGGGGGGGCGCTATTCGGTGTGGGGGCCGATCGGGCTGAGCCTGATGCTGGCGATCGGCCCCGACGATTTCGCCCGGTTTCTGGCCGGCGGGGCCGCGATGGACGCCCATTTTCGCGCCGCCCCGCTGGCGCAGAACCTGCCGGTGCTGCTGGCGCTGGTCGGCGTCTGGCACAACCAGATCTGCGGCTACGCCAGCCGCGCCGTGCTGCCCTATGACCAGCATCTTTCGCGCCTGCCGGCCTACCTTCAGCAACTCGAGATGGAAAGCAACGGCAAGCGGGTGGCGATGGATGGCAGCGATCTGGCGATGCACTCCGGCCCGGTGGTCTGGGGCGAGCCCGGCACCAACGGCCAGCACGCTTTCTATCAGTTGATCCATCAGGGCACGCGGGTGGTGCCGTGCGAGTTTTTGGTGGCGAAGCAGGGTCATGAGCCTGATCTTGCGCACCAGCACCAGTTGCTGGTGGCCAACTGCCTGGCGCAATCCGAGGCCTTGATGCGCGGGCGCAGCCTGGCCGAAGCCGCGGCGCTGATGGCGAAACAGGGCCTGACCGGGGCCGAGCTTGACCGCCAGGCGCGCCACCGGGTGTTTCCCGGCAACCGGCCCTCGACCACGCTGGCTTACCCGCAACTGACCCCCTTCGTGCTGGGTCAGATCGTAGCACTTTACGAGCACCGGGTGTTCGTCGAGGGGGTGATCCTCGGGATCAATTCCTTTGATCAGTGGGGGGTCGAGCTCGGCAAGGAGCTGGCGCTGGCGCTGCAACCGATGCTCGAGGGCCGCGCCAGTGCCGGGGCCAAGGACGGCTCGACCCGCGCCCTGATTGCCTTTCTGACGGCTTGACCTTCGCCGCGCAAGCCGCCAGTCTCGGCCCGGCACTCAGGGGGGCAGATGCAGTATCGCCGCGACATCGACGGGTTGCGCGCGGTGGCGGTGGTGCCGGTGATCCTGTTTCACGCCGGGATCGCCGGTTTCGGCGGCGGCTTTCTCGGGGTTGACGTCTTTTTCGTGATCTCGGGCTATCTGATCACCAAAATCCTGATCGAAGACCACCACCTGCGCGGCGGCATCTCGATCCTGCGCTTTTACGAGCGCCGGGCGCGCCGCATCCTGCCCGCGCTGTTCGTGGTGCTGGCGGTCACTGCGGCGGTGGGCTGGTTCTGGCTGGCACCGCGCGCCTACAGCGGCTTGATGGCAAGCCTCGGGGTGACGGCGATATTCCTGTCCAACCTCTATTTCATGACCAAGACCGGCTACTTTGCCGACGCCGCCACCTTGCAGCCTTTGCTGCACACCTGGAGCCTGGCGGTCGAGGAGCAGTTCTATCTGATCTACCCGCTGTTGCTGGCGCTGGTGCTGCGGGTCCGGCCGGGGGCGGTGCGGCTGGTGGTGGCGGGGCTGGGCGCGCTGAGCCTCGGCTTTGCGCTGTGGGCGCGGGCGGCCTACCCGGAACAGACCTTCTTCTTTCCGCTGTCGCGCGCCTGGCAGTTGCTGGCCGGAGCGCTGGTGGCGCTGACCCCGGCGGCGGCCTCGCGCCACGGTGCCGCGTCAACCGCGCTCGGGCTGGGTCTGATCGTGGCCGCGATGGCGCTGGCGGGCGAGGGGCAGCCGTTCCCCAGCCCCTGGGCTTTTGCCACCGTGATCGGCACGGCGCTGATCCTGCGCCATGGGGCGGCGGGCGGTGTTGCGGCGCGGCTGCTGGCCAGCCCGGCGCTGGTCGGGATTGGCCTGATCAGCTACAGCGCCTATCTCTGGCACCAGCCGCTGTTCGCCTTTGCGCGGGCGCGGCTGATCGACGCCCCGCCGCCGGGGCTGATCCTCGCCCTTGCCGGGCTGGCGCTGGGGCTGGGCTGGCTGAGCTGGGCGCTGATCGAGAACCCGGTGCGCAGGCGCAGCTTTCGCCCGCTGGCGACACGGCCGGCGCTGTTCGGGGCGGCGGGCGTGATCAGCCTGGCGTTGTTCGGGCTGGGCCTTGCGGGCTACGCCAGCGGCGGCTTTCCGGGTCGGGTCGCGCCCGAGGTCGCGGCCGTGTCGGCGGCCACAATCTACAATCCGTGGCGGCACAACTGCGATCAGGGGCGGCAATCGGGGGCTGCGCCGCACCATCCGCGCCCGGCCTGCGGCACCCTGGCGCCACAGCACAATGTGGTTCTGATCGGCGACAGCCATGCCGCGGCGCTGGCGGGAGAAACCATGGCGGCGCTGGAACAGGCGGGCTTTGGCCGTTATGTCGCGACCTATGGCGGCTGCCCGGCGGTGCCCGGTCTTTTCGTGCCCGGCAAGCCAGACCCGCTGGCCTGCGATGCCTTTGCCCGCGCGGCCTTCGACTTTGCCGCGACGGTGCCGGACGCGACCGTGATCCTGGCCCTGCGCTGGAGCCTCTATGTCGAGGGCAAGCGCTTCGACAACGGCGAAGGCGGGGCCGAGACAGGCTTGTCGAACGAGGCCGAGCGGCTGGACCAACGGGCGGCACCTGGCGCGCCGGACGATCCCGCGCGCCGCCAGCGGGTGCTAAATACCATGGTCGCGGCGATCACCGCGCTGGCCGATCGTCAGCCGGTGATTCTGGTCTATCCGGTGCCCGAGGCGGGGTGGAATGTGCCCGACCGCGCCGCCTGGCTGGGGATGTTCGCGACCTTTCCCGCCAGCCTGACCACCTCGCACGCGCGCTATCTGGAACGCAGCCGCGAGGTTATCGCGGCGTTCGATGCGATCGACCACCCCAACCTCACCCGGGTCCGGCCCGACCGGCTGCTGTGCACCGCGGGCCGCTGCCTGAACACGCTTGGCACCACGGCGTATTATGCCGACAGCCACCACCTGGCGCGACCGGGTGCCGCGCTGGTGACGGCCGCGATCATGCGCGCCTTGCAGAAAATCAGCGCAGCGCCGCCACCACGATGATCTCGACCCGGTAATCGGGCGACGCCAGCTTCGACTCGCCAGTGGCCCTCGCCGGGGTATGCCCTGTGGGCACCCATTCATCCCAGACCGCGTTCATCGCGGCAAAATCCGCCATGTCGGCCAGCCAGATCTGGGCCGACAGGATCCGGGTCTTGTCCGATCCGGCTTCGGCCAGCAGGCGATCAACCTCGGCCAGCGCGGTGCGGGTCTGCTCGGCCACCGATTGGCCGGCATGACCAACCTGGCCCGCCAGCCAGACGGTGCCGTTGTGCAGCACGGCCTGGCTCATGCGCGGGCCGCTGCCGATACGGGTGATGGGGGACATGGGGTGCTCCTCGAATGGTTCGGGGCGGTGATAGCGGTTTTGCGCCGGGCGCACCAGATCAATAGCCGAAGGCCTGGTAATCGCGGGCATAAAGCGCCTCGATCCGGGCGCGCTGCGCGGGCGTGACCTCGCTGCGCGCCGAGCCCGAGCGGTTGAAGCGCTGTTCCAGCATGGCGTCGGGCGAAAAGCCGGTGATCCCGGCACGCTCGAACACGGTGCGGATGTCGGCCGCGTAAGTCTCGACCCGACCGATCAGATCGAAGGCGATGTCGTGAAACGCGATGTTGTCAACCTGAAGCCGCCAGTGGCTGTCGGTATTGACCGGGTCCAAGCCTAGGCTGTGGCCGACATAATCGAGAAAGACGTCGAAATTGTAGCTGTCAGGGCGCGCCGGGTCATAGCCATGCGCCCGCATCGGGCCCAGATGCTTGCCGCGCGCGATGTTCTTCTGATCAACGAAAAAGTTGCGAAAGGCCGAATGGGCGCGGGCTTCGGGGTGGCGCACGAAGGTAAACAGAAAGGCCGCGTGTGCCTCGAATACCGGCTTGATCTCGGGCCAGCGATAGCGCCCGGACAGGATGCCGCGGTCGGCGCGATGCACGTTGCCGGGGTAAAATTCGCCGCCGTTGGCATAGGCATACAGCAGTTGCGTGGTCTGGGTGCAGGCGCATTTCTGATTGCGCAGGAACAGCAGGC
>CAYQPD010000003.1:22330-52533 GCA_964419305.1 uncultured Rhodobacter sp. | reverse complement strand
GATCTCGGTCACCATCATGCCGCGCACGCCGATGGTGGTCAGCGCCTCGCGCACCTCCTCGAGCTTGAACGGTTTGATTGCAGCGATGACAAGTTTCACCTGACGCCCCTTTCAGTGGTTGGCGGCCCGGTCAGGGGCCTACATGCCCACAAGGTCTATTTTGCAGGTGCAGCACAAGAAAACGCCCCTTGCGCAGCGGTCATTCGCAGTCGATTCTGCACAATATTTGCACTTTTTGGGCGCGGTGCCGCTTTCTTGGGCGCATTTGCAACGCGAATCACCTCGCCCACCTCTCCACATTTTCGCCAAGGCAGGGTAAGCTACCCCAAACAGGCATCAAGCGAACGGGCAGTCAGCGGATGAGAGGATCAGGAAAGGGGCGCGCGCCCCTGGTGGCGGATCGGCGCTACCGCGCAGCGAAAGGTGGCGGCGGCAAGCCTGCGGCCAAACCGTCCACCCCGCGCAAGCGCCGTCCTGCCCGGCGACACGGGCTGATCGTCGGGCTGGTTGTGGGCCTGGTCAGCCTGATCTGGCGCATCGTCTGGGGGGTGGGCTGGCGGGTCGGGCTGGTGGTCGGGCTGCTGCTGGCGGGGGTGACCTTCTATTTCGAGCAGCAACTGCCCGATCTGAACGCGCTGCTGGATGCGCGCGCGCGCGGCTCGGTCACGCTTCTCGATCGTGACGGCAAGGTGTTCGCCTGGCGCGGGGAAACCTTCGGCGGGCAGATCACCTCGGATACCGTCTCGCCCTATCTGCGCGACGCGGTGGTGGCGACCGAGGACAAGCGCTTTTACCGCCATTTCGGCATCAGCCCGCGCGGCATTGCCTCGGCGGTGCGCATCAACCTCGCCGCCGGGCGCGGACCGCTGGAGGGCAACGGCGGATCGACCATCACCCAGCAGGTGGCCAAGCTGCTGTGCCTTGGGGTGGTTTACGACCCGAAGGTGTGGAAATCCGAATCCGACTACGAAGACGACTGCCGCGGTGGCGGCATCTGGCGCAAGGTCAAGGAAATTCCCTTCGCGCTGGCGATGGAGTGGAAATATTCCAAGGCCGAAATTCTGACGATCTACTTCAACCGCGCCTACCTTGGTGCCGGGGCGCGCGGCTTCGAGGCGGCGGCGCAGCGCTATTTCGGCAAGTCCGCCAATCAGGTCAACCCGGCCGAGGCGGCGATGCTGGCGGGGCTGTTGAAAGCACCGTCGAAATATGCCCCCACCAACAACCTTCAGCGCGCCCAGGACCGGGCCGACGTGATCGTCGGGCTGATGGCCGAGCAGGGCTATCTGACCGCCGCCGAGGCCGCCGACGCCAGCGCCCATCCGGCGCAACTGTCGCAGGCCGCCGCCACCAAATCCGGCGGCTCTTTCGCGGACTGGGTGATGGAAGCCGGCCCCGCCTTTCTGACCCGCGAAACCACCGAAGACGTGATCATTCACACCACCCTGGATCAGGGCATGCAAAAGGCCGCGGAAGAGGCGCTGGCCTTCATCTTTGACACCAAGCTGCGCGAGGGCTCGAAAGCCCAGGCGGCGGTGGTGGTGATGTCGGCCGATGGCGCGGTGCGCGCGATGGTCGGCGGGCGCAACATCGCCGATGCCGGATCGTTCAACCGCGCCACCCAGGCGCTGCGGCAAACCGGCTCGGCGTTCAAGCCCTTCGTCTATGCCGCCGCGATGGACAACGGCTACAGCCCGGCGGATTACGTGATGGACAGCCCGCTGACCATCAACATCGCCGGCTCGGGGCCGTGGTCGCCCGAGAATTACGACAGGAAATACAAGGGCATGATTACCCTGACCGAGGCTTTGGCCGAAAGCCGCAACATCCCCGCCGTGCGCATTTCCGAAGCGATGGGGCGCGACAAGGTGCGCACGATCGCCACCGGCTTCGGGCTGCAAAGCGATCTGGCGGCAGGCCCGGCGCTGGCGCTCGGGGCTTCGGAATCGACCTTGCTCGACATGACCGGGGCCTATGCCGGCATTCTCAACGGTGGCTTTTCGGTGAAACCCTACGGCCTGATCGACCTGCGGCTGCAAGGCGACGACACCCCGCTGTTGGGGCAGGGCGGCGGCCTGGGCCAGCGGGTGATCACGCAAACTGCGGCCGAGTTGCTAACCTATATGATGACGCAGGTGGTCGAGGTCGGCACCGGCAGGCGGGCGCGGCTGGAGGGTCGGCAGGCGGCGGGCAAGACCGGCACCACGCAAGGCGCGCGCGATGCGTGGTTCGTGGGTTTCACCGCCGATTACGTGGCCGGGGTGTGGATGGGCAATGACGACAACAGCCCGCTGGTCGGGGTCACCGGCGGCGGCCTGCCCGCCGAGATCTGGCACGAGGTGATGGTGCGGGTGCAGGAAAGCCTGCCCGCCCGCCCGCTGGCGATCATCGTGCCCGAGCCGCGTCTGCCGCCAAACCCCGCCACCGCATCGGATCAACCAGTGCCACAGGCCGCGCCGGATCAGCCGCTTCCTGCTCGGCGGGTTGACCCCGCCGAGCAGATTCTGCGCGATGTTCTCGGGGCGCTGCGCGGCAACAGATGATCTGCAACCGGCGATCAGGCCGCCGATCAGGCGGTTTTCAGATCACGGATCAGGGCGTCGATATCGCCACGGCGCTGGTCCAGCATCGCGCCAACTTCGGTGCGTTCCGTGCCCAGCATGTTGACGCCTTCGATGATGATGTTGAAGAACAGATCCTTGCCGGATTTGTTTGACACCCACCAACGCAAATCGAAAGGGGCCTCGCCTTGCAGATGCGCCACCGAGATCACCTCGAAATAGCTCTTGAAAGGCTTGGCATCAACGACCTCTATCCGGCCGCCGATGAATTCGCGAAAGCGCCGCCCGTATTTGCGCCCGATATAGCCGCGGTAAGCCAGGGTAAAGGCGCTCATCTGGGCCGCGCTGGCCGATTTCGCGGCCACCCCAAGGGCCGAGCGCGCGATCACCGGCACATCGGCATAGCGCGCGAAAATGCCTTCGAAATCGTCATACATCGCGACCTCGGGCTTGCCCGAGTTGATCACCCTGTTGACCTCGCCGATCGCCCGATCAATCAGGGCGCGGGCCGAGTTGATGTCCAGCGCCAGCACCGGGCGCGGCAGCACGGCCAGCGTGGCCGCACCCATTGCCCCGGCGATGAAGCTGCGGCGGTTCACGAAACGGGAATACTCATTGCGCATAGGGATCCTCGAAATCTTCTGCTGCCACCACCTGTCCCAACTCGAAACGCCGATTCTGCAGATACAGCAGCCGGGCCTGGGCGTAGCCATCCGCACTGTCATATAGGATGGAATCGATGGTGGCGGAATAGCGGTGCCGATCACCAATTTTTGATCCCAGCTTGGCGGCGGTCGCGTAATAGCGTTCCGGCGTCGGCAACAGCAGGCTGACCGGGTTCATCAGGATATCGACCACCTTGCCGACCGCGTCGCGTTCGGTCGAGGGGCCAAGCGCCGGCAGTTCGACATAGATCCCTTCGCCCGCACCCCAGACATGCAGGGTTTCGCCGAAATCGGTGCGCCGCCCCGGCACCCCGATCGCGGTCGCCGGATCGAACAACCCGCCGATCCCGATCACCGTGTTGACGGCAAAGCGGAAGGTGTTTTCCAGCGCATAACCCGGCCTGCCTTGCAGCAACTGGTTCACCACCTCGCCCGGAACATCAAGATTGGCGGCGAAATTCGACACCCCCTGCTGCACCGGCGGCGGCAGGACGGTGCCGTAGAGATCCGCGGCCGGGCGCACCAGCGCCTTGTCCAACGCCACGTTGAAGGCATGGATATCGCGGTTCTTTGCCTCTTCGGGGTCGTTGATGGTGGCCGACGGCGGCGGGGCCGCACAGGCCGACAGGATCATCAGGCTGGCCCCAAGACCAAGCGCCCAGGTCCGGCCTTTTTTCAACCTCGACGCAAAAAGCAATGGAAATGCAATGATCATCTTCTTACTGTCCCGCAACAACACCCTGGCAAGGCAACCGCTGATCTGCCGTCTGCAAGCCATACGCAGCCTTTCGGTTCAACACAACGGTCATGCGTGCCACCGGGCTGATGAAAGAAGATTTTGGCCGACCGCCGCGCCCTGCGGCATCGCCATGGAAGGTCGAGAATGCGCCGTAACGATATCGCCCCCGGTCTGGCAGAGCTGCGCGCGGCGCGGCGCGAATCGTTCGGCCTGATGGGCGCGGTGTTCGCCTTCAGCGTGGCAGTCAACCTGTTGATGCTGACCGGCCCGCTTTACATGCTTCAGATCTATGACCGGGTGTTGGGCAGCCAGTCCGAGGAAACCCTGGTCGCGTTGTCGGTTCTGGTGATGTTCCTGTTCCTGATGATGGGCATCCTCGATCACTTCCGCGGCCGGGTCATGGCGCGGATCGGGGCGCGCTTTCAGGACCGCCTTGACCGCCGGGTGTTTCAGGCCGCGCTGCGCCGGATGCAGGTGGCACCGGGCGACCCGGTCGCGATCGCGGCACAGCGCGATCTCGAGGCAGTGCAGCGGCTGTGGTCCTCGCCGGTGCTGCTGGCGGTTTTCGATATTCCCTGGACGCCGCTGTTCGTTGTCGCGATCTTCATCTTTCACCCCTGGCTGGGCTGGCTTGCGGTGGCCGGAGGGCTGTTTCTGGTCGGGTTGACCGTGCTCAACCAGATGTCGACCAGACACCCGATGGCGCGCGCCAACATGGCCGTGATGCAGGCCGAGCGCACCGGCGACAACATCAAGGCCGAGGCCGAGGTGGTGGCGGCCCTTGGCATGTCGACCGCCAGCTTCGATCGCTGGCAACGAGCGCGGGGGATGGCGCTGGCCGAAAGCATCCATGTCGCCGATCTGGGCGGTTCGTTTTCCACCCTGTCGAAAACCTTCCGGCTGTTCTTGCAATCGGCGATGCTGGGGCTTGGGGCCTGGCTGGTGCTGCGCGGCGAGCTGACGGCGGGCGCGATGATCGCGGGCTCGATCCTGCTCGGGCGCGCCCTGGTGCCGATCGAGATGGCGGTCAACCAGTGGGCGGTGGTGCAGCGCGCCAGCGAAGGCTGGGGGCGGCTGGCCGAACTTTTCACCCGTCAGCCCGAAGAACCCGCGCGCACCGCCCTGCCACGCCCGCGTGCCATTCTCGAAGCCCAGAACCTGACGGTGGTGCCCCCCGGCGACACCCAGGCGGTGCTGCGGATGGTCAGCTTTCGGCTGGAACCGGGGCAGGCGCTTGGGGTGATCGGCCCGTCGGGTTCGGGCAAATCGACCCTGGCCCGAGCTCTGATCGGGGCGTGGAGGCCGGCGGGCGGCAAGGTGCGGCTTGATGGCGCCGCGCTTGATCAGTATGACCCCGACGTGCTTGGCAGCTACTTCGGCTATCTGCCGCAGCGGGTCAGCCTGTTCGACGGCACCATCGCCGACAACATCGCCCGGCTGCAGGCCAAACCGGACGGGCAGAAAGTGGTCGAGGCGGCGCAGAAGGCGGCTGCCCACGAGATGATCGTGAAACTGCCCGAAGGCTATGATACCCGCGTGACAGCGCTTGGCGGGCGGTTGTCGGGTGGCCAGATCCAGCGCATCGGTCTGGCCCGGGCGATGTATGGCGACCCGGTGATCCTGGTGCTGGACGAACCCAACTCGAACCTTGATAACGAAGGCTCGATGGCGCTCAACATCGCGATCCGGGCGATGAAGGATGCCGGTCACGCGGTGCTGATCATGGCACACCGCCCGGCCGCGATTCAGGAATGCGACCTGCTGATGGTGCTCGAAGACGGCACTCGCCGCGCCTTCGGCCCGCGCGATCAGGTGTTGCGCGAGATGGTCAAGAACCATACTGAAATCGTCAAGAACACCGGTCCCGGAGGGGTGGCATGAGCGCTGCGAAAGCCCCCGTGCCGGGCCGACCGGTCTGGTCGGCCCGCCGTCAGGTGGCGTCGGGCATGCTGGCGCTTGGCGTTCTGTTCGGCGGTTTCGGGGTGTGGAGCGTGGCCAGCCAGATCGCCGGGGCGATCGTCGCCTCGGGCCAGATCGAGGTCGAGCTGAACCGCCAGATCGTGCAGCACCCCGACGGCGGGGTGGTGGCGGAAATCGCGGTGGTCGAAGGCGATGTCGTCAAGGCGGGCGATCTTCTGATCCGGCTGGACGGGGCCGCGATCCGCTCGGAACTGGCGATTGTCGAAGGTCAGCTTTACGAGATACTGGCCCGCCGCGCCCGTCTGAGCGCCGAACGCGACGATGCCCCGGCCCCGGTCTTTGCGCCCGAACTGCGCGATGCCGCCAGCCAGCGCCAGGATGTCGCCGAACTGGTGGATGGCCAGGTGCGCCTGTTCGCGGCGCGGCGCGATTCGCTGGCCCGTCAGACCGAACAGCTTGGCGAACGCCGCAAGCAGATCGAAAGCCAGATCACCGGCATCACCGCCCAAAGCGCGGCCCTGACCACCCAGCTTGAGCTGATTCACCAGGAACTGGCCGATCAGCAGATGCTGCTCGACAAGGGTCTGGCCCAGGCCAGCCGGGTGCTGGCGCTGCGACGCGACGAGGCGGGTCTGCGCGGTCGGGTGGGCGAGCTGATCGCCAGTGCCGCCCAGGCAGGCGAGCAGATCACCGAAACCAATATCCAGATCCTGCGGCTTGCCGCCGCCCTGCGCGAAGAGGCCAACACCCAGTTGCGCGACATCGGTCAGCAGGAACTGGAATACACCGAACGCCGCCGCGCCCTGCTGGAGCGGGTGGCGCGGCTCGAGATTCGCGCCCCCGTGTCCGGCATCGTGCTGGGGCTTCAGGTCACTACCCTGCGCGCCGTGCTGCGCCCCGCCGATCCGGTGCTGTATCTGATCCCGCAGGACCGCCCGCTGATCATCGCGGCCCAGGTGCCGACCATCCATATCGACCAGGTCTTCGTCGGTCAGGCGGCCAAGCTGACCTTCTCGGCCTTCTCGCAGCGCACCACGCCACAACTCGATGGCCACGTGGTGCTGGTCTCGGCCGATGTGCTGACCGATCCGCAAAGCCGGATGTCGTACTACCGCGCCGAGATCGCGCTCGATCCCGGCGAGATCGAGAAACTCGGTGGCCAGGCGCTGGTGCCCGGCATGCCGGTCGAGGCCTTCATCAGCACCCAGCCGCGCTCGCCGCTGGCTTATCTGGTCAAACCCTTCACCGATTACTTCGCCCGCGCCTTCCGCGAAAGCTGAAGCCGCTCGCCCCCTTTGAGGAGTCCCCCCATGCCCACCATCGAAGCCCGCCTTGCCGCCCTTGGCGTCACCCTGCCCGCCGCCCCCGCCCCCGCCGCCAATTACGTGCCCTTCGTGATCACCGGCAAGCTGATCCACATCTCGGGCCAGATTTCGCAGGGGCCTGACGGGCTGATCAAGGGCCGCCTCGGGGCGGACCTCTCGATCGAACAAGGGGCCGAGGCGGCGCGGCGCTGCGCCATCAGCCTGCTGGCCCAGGCGCGCGCGGCTTGCGGCGGCGATCTATCACACCTCAAGCGAGTGGTGAAACTGACCGGCTTCGTCAACTCGACCCCCGATTTCACCGATCAGCCCAAGGTCATCAACGGGGCCTCCGATTTTCTGGTGGCGGTGCTGGGCGACGCCGGTCGGCACGCCCGCGCGGCGGTGGCTGCGGTCAGCCTGCCGCTGGGCGTTGCGGTCGAGATCGACGCCATCTTCGAGCTGGCCTGATGCGCCCGGTTGCCCTGCCCGCCGCGTTCCTGCGCACCCCGCTGGCGCACCGCGCCCTGCACGACCGAACTCAGCGCCGCCCCGAGAACTCGCTGGCCGCCATTCGCGCGGCGATCGCTGCCGGTTACGGCATCGAAATCGACCTGCAACTGTCGTCGGACGGCCAGGCGATGGTGTTTCACGACGACAACCTTGACCGCCTGACGCTGGCCACCGGCCCGATCACCCGCCGCACCGCCGCGCAACTGCGCGCGATCACGGTGCGCGATAGCGACGACCCGATCCCAACCTTCGCCGAGGTTCTGGCGCTGATCGCAGGCCGGGTGCCGCTGCTGGTCGAGATCAAGGATCAGGACGGTGCCCTTGGCCCCAACGTCGGCGCGCTGGAAGCCGCCACCGCGTCGGCCCTGAAATCCTACCCCGGCCCGGTTGCCCTGATGTCGTTCAATCCCCATTCCGTTGCCGCCATCGCCCGCCTTGCCCCCGATCTGCCGCGCGGCCTGATCACCTCGGCCTTTGATCCCACCGCCTGGTCGCCGCTGCCCGCCGCGATCTGCGACCGTTTGCGCGCGATCCCCGATTACAGCCGCACCGCCGCCAGCTTCATCAGCCACGAATGGACCGATCTCGCCCGCCCGCGCGTGGCCGACCTCAAGGCGCAAGGGGCCGCCATCCTGTGCTGGACGATCCGCTCGCCCGGCGAAGAGGCCGTGGCCCGCCGGATCGCCGACAACATCACCTTCGAGCGCTACCACGCCGCTTTCCCGCTCTGACGCCCACCGTCACCCTGCACCCCCGCCTCTCCTCTGGACAAATATCCTCGGGGGGTCCGGGGGGCAGACAGCCCCCCGGCCTTGCCGCAATCCCACGGTCGCCATGATCCCCGCCGCCCCCGAAGTCACAGTCCACCCTGGGCTCAGCGCCATTCCGGCGCAGGAATGGGATGCGCTGGCCTGCCCCGAGGCTGCCACCGGCCGCCCGCTCGACCCGTTTACCACCCACCGCTTCCTTGCCGCGCTGGAAAGCTCGGGTTCCACCGGCCCCGGCACTGGCTGGCAGCCGCGCCCGATGCTGGTGCGCCAGGGTGGCAAACTGATCGCCGCCGCGCCGCTTTATGTGAAATCGCACAGTCGCGGCGAATACATCTTCGACCACGGTTGGGCCGAAGCCTACCAAAACGCGGGCGGGGCCTATTACCCGAAACTCCAGATCGCGGTGCCGTTCACCCCCGCCACCGGCCGCCGTTTTCTGACCGCCCCCGGATGCGAATCCCAAGGCCGTGCGGCGCTGATCGCCGCCGCCGTGCAAACCGCGCGCGACAACCACCTCTCGTCGCTGCACGTCACCTTCTGCACCGCCGACGAGGCCGAAAGCATCGCCCGCGACCACCGCCTTTTGCACCGTGTCACCGAGCAGTTTCACTGGGCCAACCCCGGCTACACCGATTTCGACGACTTTCTTGCCAGCCTCGCCGCGCGCAAACGCAAGGCGATCCGGCACGAGCGCGACATCGCCAACCGCTTCGGCGGCAGCATCGTGGCGCTGACCGGCGATCAGATCGAACCGGCGCACTGGGATGCGTTCTGGGCCTTCTATCAGGACACCGGCGCGCGCAAATGGGGCACCCCTTACCTGACCCGCGCCGCGTTCGACGCCTTCCACGCCACCATGCGCGACGACATTCTGCTGGTGCTGGCGCTACGCGACGGGCGCGCGGTCGCCGGGGCGCTGAACTTCATCGGCCGCGACACCCTGTTCGGGCGCTACTGGGGTGCTACCGAGCACCACCCCTGCCTGCATTTCGAGCTGTGCTATTACCGCGCCATCGACTGGGCCATCGCCCACCGCCTGACCCGGATCGAGGCCGGCGCGCAGGGCGAGCACAAGCTGGCGCGCGGCTATCTGCCCACCCCGGTGCATTCGCTGCACTGGTTTGCCGACCCCGGTTTTACCGCCGCCGTCGCGCGCTACCTCGACGCCGAGCGCCGCGCCGTGGGGGATGAGATGGCGGCCCTTGCCGCACTCGGCCCGTTCCGTCACGGCACCGCGCCGCCTGACCGCTGACAAACCCTGCGGCTTGTGCCAAGCTGGGCCGCAACCGGAAGGATGCCATGCCCCAGCTTGCCCGCGACATCTACGCCTCGTTCCGCGCCCTGCCTCCTTGGGTGCAGATCTGGGTGGGGCTGGTGCTGGTGCCGGTCAACAGCGCCAGCCTGCTGTTTGTGGCGCAGCCGATGGGGGTCTGGATCGCGCTTCTGGCGATTGTCGCCATGCTGCCAAACCTCGCGGCGATGATCGTTGAGCGCGGCTTTTCGCGGCTGATGGCGCTGTCGCACCTGCTGCCGTGGACGGCGCTGGTCGCCCTGCTGATCCTTGCCCGCCCCGAGGCAAGCGGTGCTTTTGCTGCCTATCTGTGGCTGCTGCTGGCCACTGATGCGCTCTCATTGGCCTTCGATTACCCCGACGCCTGGGCCTGGCTGAAAGGCAAGCGCGAGGTTGCCGGGCGACCCTGAGGGTGGCCCGGCACCCCGCCCCCCGCCCGGCTCAGATCGCCGCCAGCATCGCCTCGCCGCCCGAGCCTTCGCAGGTGCCCCGGCTTTGCTCGATGTGCAGCACCCGCACCACGCCATCAACCGCCTGCAACGCGTAGCGCTGCGAGCGCCCGAACATCCCCGCCGCCGGGGCATCGAACGCCATTCCCAGTGCCTTGGTCAGTTCGCTGGCCCCATCGGCCAGCATCATGATCCCGGCCGCTGTCGCCCCGGTCGCCTCACCCCAGGCGCGCATCACATGGGCATCGTTGACCGAAACGCAGATCACCGCGTCCACCCCCTTGGCCTTCAGCGCCGCGATGGTGCGGATGAAACTCGGCACATGCGCCGCAGTGCAGGTCGGGGTATAGGCCCCCGGCAGCCCGAACAGCACCACATTGCGACCAGCCACAAGGCTGTGCAGGCTGACCGCCTCGGGCCCCTTTTCGCCCCACCGCAGCAGGGTAGCCTCGGGTAGATGATCGCCAATCGAAATCGTCATTACTTCATTCCTCGCGCGTTGTGTTTTCCGCGTCCCGGGTTATAGGCTCGTCCCAAGCGGCAGGCCAGAGCGCGCGGCCAATTTGCGCGCCCCAACCCGGAGAGCAGGATGACGGATATCGTGGTGATCGGGGCCGGGCAGGCCGGGGCGGCGCTGGTGGCGAAACTGCGCCTCTTGGGTCACGGCGGGGGCATCACCCTGATCGGTGCCGAAGCCGCCGCCCCCTACCAGCGCCCGCCGCTGTCCAAGGCCTACCTGCTAGGCGCGATGACCGCCGACCGTCTGCTGCTGCGCAACGAGGGATTTTACGCCGAGAACCGCATCACCCTGCGCCTTGGCGCGGCCGTCAGCGCGATCGACCCCGCCGCCCGCAGCGTGACGGTCGGCGGCCAGACCCTGCGCTACGACCAGCTTGCCCTGACCACCGGCGCGGCCCCGCGCCGCCTGCCCGCCGCCGTGGGTGGCGATCTTGCCGGGATTTACACCGTGCGCAGCCTGGCCGACGCCGATGGCATGCGCCCCGAGTTCGTCGCGGGCCGGCGGCTGGTGATCATCGGCGGCGGCTACATCGGGCTTGAAGCCGCAGCGGTGGCGGCCAAGCTGGGCCTTGACGTGACCGTGATAGAGATGGCCCCGCGCATCCTGCAACGGGTGGCGGCCCCCGAAACCTCGGCCTGGTTCCGTGCCCTGCATCAGGCCCATGGGGTGAAGATCCTTGAATCTACCGGGCTCGAGCGCCTGCTGGGCGGTCCCCGCATCACCGGAGCACGGCTCAGCGACGGGCGCGAGATCGCCGCCGATTTTGCCATCGTCGGGGTTGGCATCCAGCCCGTCACCGGGCTGGCCGAAGCCGCCGGGCTGGCGCTGGAAAACGGCATCTGCACCGATGCGCAAGGGCGAACCTCAGACCCCGCCATCTGGGCCGCCGGCGATTGCGCCAGCTTTCCGTGGCAGGGCGGTCGGCTGCGTCTCGAATCGGTGCAGAACGCCATCGACCAGGCCGAGCTGGTGGCCGAGAACATGCTGGGGGCGGGTAAAAGCTATACCCCGGTGCCGTGGTTCTGGTCGGATCAGTATGACACCAAACTCCAGATCGCCGGCCTCAACACCGGCTATGACCGGATCGTGACCCGTGGCCCTCAGGGCGAGGCGGTGTCGTTCTGGTATTTCAAGGGCGAACGGCTGCTGGCGGTCGATGCGATGAACGACCCCCGCGCCTACATGGTGGGCAAGCGCCTGCTCGAACTGGGCCGCCCGGTCGCCCCCGCCGCAGTGGCCGATCCCGCCACTGACCTCAAGGCGCTGCTGCGCTGATGCGCATCATCGGCGGCAGCGCGCGCGGCCTGCACCTTGCCCCGGTCGGCGCGGGCGACGCGGCCGCCCACCTGCGCCCGACCTCGGACCGGGTGCGCGAGGCGATCTTCAACCTGCTGATCAACGGCCGGATCGCGGCCAGCGGCAACCCGGTCAGCGGGGCGCGGGTGCTCGATTTGTTCGCAGGCACCGGCGCGCTTGGGCTTGAGGCCCTGTCACGCGGGGCGGCCCACGCCACTTTCGTCGATGACGGCAAGGCGGCGCAGACCCTGCTGCAGCGCAACATCGACGCGCTGCGAGCGATCCCCGCCACCCGAACCTTGCGCGCCAATGCCACCCGCCTGCCGCCGAACCCCGGCCCCGGCTTCAGCCTGATCTTCCTCGATCCACCCTACGGCCAGACCCTGGGCGAGGCCGCGCTGCGCTCCGCCATGATCGGCAACTGGCTCGCCCCCGGCGCGCTGGTGGTGTGGGAGGAAAGCGGTTCCCCCACCCCCCCCGCAGGCTTTGCCGCCCTCGATCAGCGCAAATACGGCGGCACCGTGATCACCCTGCTGCGCGCCCCGCCCGGACCCTGACGCCCCCGTTTCTCACTGGTCAAATATCCTCGGGGAAGGGGTCCGGGGAGGGGGTGGAAAACCCCCTCCCCGGTGCCTGCCGCGCGATCTATTCCCAGGTCGGGCTATTCCCAGGTCCGGTAGAACTTGCCCGCCGGCGACAGGGTGAAAATCTCGCAGCCCGTCGCCGTCACCCCGATCGAGTGCTCGTATTGCGCCGACAGCGCCTTGTCGCGCGTCACCGCCGTCCAGCCATCGGCCAGCACCTTCGATTCGGGCCGACCAAGGTTGACCATCGGCTCTATGGTGAAGAACATCCCTTCCTCCAGCACCGGCCCGGTGCCGGGGCGGCCATAGTGCAGCACATTGGGCGGGGCATGGAACACCCGCCCCAGCCCGTGGCCGCAGAAATCGCGCACCACCGACATGCCCTTGCCCTCGACATGGCTCTGGATGGCGTGGCCGATATCGCCAAAACTCGCCCCCGGCTTCACCGCCGCAATCCCCAAGCTCAGCGCCTCGTGCGTCACCTCGATCAGCCGCTCGGCCTTGCGCCCCAGCGTGCCCGCGACATACATCCGCGAGGTATCGCCAAACCAGCCATCGACGATCACCGTCACGTCGATGTTCGCAATATCGCCGTCGGCCAGCACCTTGGGTCCGGGAATGCCGTGGCAGACCACATGGTTGACCGAGATACACGAGGCGTGCTGGTAGCCCTTGTAGCCGATGGTGGCCGAAATCACCCCGCGCCGCGTCACCTCGTCGGTGACAAAGGCATCAAGCGCCGCGGTCGTCACCCCCGGCACCACCAGCGCCGCCACATCGTCAAGGATTTCGGCCGCCACCCGCCCGGCCTTGGCCATGCCGGCAAAATCGGCGTCAGAATAAATGCGAATGCCGTCCTTGGTGATCCGTCCCCGTGTGTCGTCCACTGGTCGCCCCCTGTCGCTTGCTGGGGCCCTGATTAACCACTGCGGCGGCAATTGGCCAGACCCACCCGCCCGCCTGTGATCGGGTTTGAAAGCCCCGGCCCGCGCCGCTATATCTGGCACGACCAACGACCGGAGGCCCCGATGCCCAACCCCACCGCCGCAATGCTGGTGATCGGCGACGAAATCCTGTCCGGGCGCACCCGTGACACCAACACCCAGCACCTTGCCAGCCAGCTTGGCCAGGTTGGTATCCGGCTGCGTGAGGTGCGGGTGGTGCCGGATGATCCGGCCGCCATCATCGCTGCCGTCAACGCCCTGCGGTCGGCCTACGACAACGTCTTCACCAGCGGCGGCATCGGCCCGACCCATGACGATATCACCGCCGACGCGATTGCCGACGCGTTCGGCGTGGCGATCGCGATTCGCGCCGACGCCTTTGCCCTGCTTGCCGCGCACTATGCCCGCACCGGAATGGCGTTCAACGCCGCCCGCCAACGCATGGCCCGCATCCCGGCGGGCGCGCGCCTGATCGACAATCCGATCTCGACCGCGCCGGGGTTCAGCCTGGGCAATGTTCACGTCATGGCCGGGGTGCCCGACATTTTCGCGGCGATGGTCGCTTCGGTGCTGCCCGGCCTGACCGGCGGCGCGCCGCTGCTGAGCCAGAGCCTGCGCGTCAATCGGGGCGAGGGCGAGATCGCCACCGCTTTTGCCGCCCTCGCCGCCCAATATCCCGCCCTTGCCATGGGCAGCTATCCCTTTGTCGAGAATGGGGCTTACGGCACCAATCTGGTGGTGCGCGGCGCCGTTGCCGCCCAGATAGATGCCGCCATGACCCGGCTTGCCGCGCTGTTCCCCGACCCCGCCGCATGACCGCCCCCCTGCCCGCTGCGGCCACGCTGTTTGCCGTGCTCGAAGCCACCTGGCCCGCTGCCCTGTGCCGCCGCTGCGGCCCCTGGCTGATCCGCGATGGGCAGGGTGGTGGCAAGCGGGTGTCAGCCGCCACCGCCGCCGCCGACTGGGCACCAGACGATATTGCCAGCGCCGAAGCCGCGATGCGCGCCCTTGGCCAGACCCCGCTGTTCCTGCTGCGCGAAGGTGAGCAGGCGCTTGACGCGGCGCTGGCGGCGCGCGGCTACCGCATCGTCGATCCGGTGGTGATCTATGCCGCCCCTTGCACCACCGTTGCCACCCCATCGCCCGCACCACTGACGGCCTTTGCCCACTGGCCACCCCTCGCCATTGCGGTTGAGATTTGGGCGGCGGCCGGTATCGGCCCGGCCCGCCTGGCGGTGATGGACCGCGTGGCGGGTCCGAAAACCGCAATCCTGGGCCGGATTGCCGACCGCGCTTCGGGCGCGGCCTTTCTGGCGATCCACGACTCCTGCGCCATGCTGCACGCGCTTGAAGTCGCCCCCACCTTGCGACGGCAGGGCGGCGCCAACAACATTCTGCGGTCCGCAGCCTGCTGGGCACAAGATCATGGGGCCGCCACGCTTTCCCTTGTCGTCACCCAAGCCAACGCCGGGGCACGCACCCTCTACGCTTCCCTTGGCATGGCCGTTGTGGGACAGTATCACTACCGCCAGAACCAAGCCCCGCAAGAAGCCAGAGCAGTTGCCGCCAGAAACTCACCGCCGCCCACTGCGCCGCCTGTTGCGCCATGCCCTGCTGCCGGGGCTGGTGGCACTTGCGCCCGCCGCCCAGGCCGTGACGCTCACTTTCCCCGGACCGGCCACGACCACCGCCAGCCGCAGCGAGCCACTGACCAGTTTTCTGCTGCCGATCGGCCCCTACAGCGCGGCGGGCCTGCCGATCCGGCGGATCGAAGGTGCCTTTGAGCAGACCGCCTGGCGCATTACCCCCCCCGATGCCACGCCGCAAAGCCTGTCCACGCTGGCGATTCTGCAACCGCTGCGTGACCAACTGCTGGCCGAGGGCTACGCCGTGATCTTTGAATGTGAAACCGTTGCCTGCGGCGGGTTTGATTTCCGCTATGCCAGCGACCTTCTGCCCGAGCCCGACATGCACGTCGATCTGGGCGATTTCCGCTACCTGGCCGCCGAGCGCCCCGCAACCACCGGCCCCGATGTCATCAGCCTGATGGTCAGCCGCTCGGCCACCGCCGGGTTCGTGCAACTGACCCAGCTTGGCGCCCCCGCCGACCCCGCGCCGCAACTGACGGCCGCCGATACCCCGCCGCTGCCCGATGCTGCCCCCGCCGCCACCCCGCCGCCGGGCGATTTCGGCGCGCGTCTGGAACGTGACGGCGCGGTGGTGCTGGACGATCTGGTGTTTGCTTCGGGCGCGGGCGAGCTTGCCGCAGGCGACTACGCCTCGCTGGCCGATCTCGCCGCCTACCTGCTTGGCCACCCCGAGCGCGCGGTGGCGCTGGTCGGCCATACCGATGCGGTCGGCAGCCCAAGTGCCAACGTCGCGCTGTCGCGCCAACGCGCGGCCTCGGTGCGGGCGCGCCTGATCGACAGCCTCGGGGTATCGGCAAGCCAGATCAGCGCCGACGGGGTGGGCTACCTTGCCCCCCGCGCCAGCAACCTGAGCGAAGAGGGGCGGGCGCAAAACCGAAGGGTCGAGGTCGTGTTGACCTCGACCCGGTAGCCGCCGCAGTTTGAAGAAACCCGTGACCTACCAGTTGTCCGGCCCCTTGTCGTGATAGCGATGCGCCAGAAAGTCGATGAAGGCGCGCACCTTGGGCTGGGTGAACCGCCCCGGCGGATAGATCGCATAGATCCCCAGGGTTTCCACCGGCAGCCCCGGTATCGCCTCTTCGACCTGCCCGGCCTTGAGCGCCTCGGCGCACAGGAATGACGGCAGATAGGCGATTCCCAGGCCGGAAACGGCGGCATTCAGCAGCGATTGGCCGTCGTTCACCGTCAGCCACCCGTTCGAGCGCACCTGCCGCTTTTCCCCCGACGGGGCGGTGATCTTCCAGACGTTGTCGCTGGCCTGATTGGAATAGTGCAGCAGGCGATGCCCGGTCAGATCGTCGATCTTCAGCGGTCGCCCGAATTTCTGGAAATAACCCGGCGAGCCGATCATCCGCTTGGTGGTCTCGGTCAGCTTGCGGGCGCGCAAGCTGCTGTCTTCCAGCTCGCCCACCCGGATCGCCAGATCGAAGCCTTCGCTGATCAGCTCGACATAGCGGTTGTTGAGCACCATGTTCACGGTGATCTCGGGATATTCCAGCAGGAAGTCGCCCAGAATCGGCGACAACAGGTTGACCCCGAAGTCGGTCGCGACCGAGATTCGCAGCAGCCCCGAAGGGGCCGACTGCATCGCGGTCACCAGCGCATCCGCTTCGCCCGCGTCGTTCAGCACCCGCCGCGCGCGATCATAATAGACCATGCCGATTTCGGTCGGGCTGACCCGCCGGGTGGTGCGGTTCAACAGCCGCGCCCCCAGCCGTGCCTCCAGCGCCGAGATGTGTTTCGAGACCGCCGATTTCGAGATCCCCATCTTGCGCGCCGCGTCGGTGAATCCGCCCTGATCCACCACGGTGGCAAAGGCTTCCATTTCAGTCAGTCGGTCCATTGTCGTCCCCATGCCTACAGTGCAGGTTGCAGCACTGGTATTGCCCCCGAAATCGGGCGAGATAGCGGCGCGGGCGCGACAAGTCCGGGGTATTACCGCGGATCGTTGATGGCAGGGAAACGGTGCGCGTCCGAGCCGCCCATCGTCTTTCTCTCTGGCAAAAATATCCTGCGGGGGTTGTCATTGGATCGCCATTGATTCACGAGCAATGGCAACGGGGTGCAAAAGCTTGGCCTTTCCCCTGTCCGCAAGCCCTGTGCCCGTATGCACCCGGCAACAAGGCTGAGGCAGCTTCGGCCGCCAAACGCAAGGCGGGCGGATTTCACCGCCCGTCATGATAAATTGCCGGTTGCGCTAAACCTGGGTCAGATCGCCAGGTCGCTGGGCGATTTTCCCGCGTCCAGCGCCGCCTGATACCAGCGCGGCTTGCGCCCGCGGCCCGACCAGGTGTCGGAACGGTCCGCCGGGTTGGCATATTTCGGTGCCGCCGGCGCGCGCTTGCGCGGCACCGCAGCATCCAGAAGCTCGGCCAGCGAATACCCCATATCGCGGGCCTTTTCTTCCAGTTCGCTCAGTGCCTCTTTCTTTTTGCGATCTTCAAACGAGGCAATCGCCTTGGCAACCTGCCCTGACAGGTCTTTCAGTTCCTTGATCGACATCTGGTTCAGATCAATCGTCACGGGTTTATCCTTTATTCGAGAGTGGTGATATATTTTTACCGACATATTCGCGCCTGGGCAATCGAATTGATCGCGAAAAAAATTCCGGCTTTGCCGCCGGTCACGTCGTTTCCCACGGGGTATTGCGCTATTTCGGGCTGCGTTTGGCCAGAATGCGTTGCAGGGTGCGGCGGTGCATGTTCAATCGCCTTGCGGTTTCGGAAACATTGCGCTCGCACATCTCGTAGATGCGCTGGATATGCTCCCACCGCACCCGATCGGCCGACATCGGGTTATCCGGCGGCGGCGGCAGCGCTTCGCCGCGCGCCAGCAGGGCGCTGACCACCTCGTTGGCATCCGCCGGTTTCGACAGATAGTCGATTGCACCGATCTTGACCGCCGCCACTGCCGTCGCAATGGCACCATAGCCGGTCAACACCACGATCCGGCAATCGGGCCGCCGCTCGCGCAGAACCTCGACCACATCCAGACCGCTGCCGTCTTCCAGCCGCAGATCAATCACCGCATAAGCGGGCGGTCGGGCTTCGGCGATCGCTTTTCCTGCCGCCACGCTTTGCGCCGCCTCTGGCAGGAAGCCACGCTTTTCCATGGCCTTGGCCAAGCGCTTTACAAATTGCTCGTCGTCATCGACCAGCAATAACGTCCGGTCGTCACCAAGATCGGCGTTCGATTCATCAACCATCCTGGCTTTCCCCGTTCTTCGCCTGTCCTGAGCCTAGGTCGAATCGGCGGCTGGGTCAAACCTAGTTGACGGGCGGCATCGCTTTGACGAAACAGGCAACGGCTTCGGCCATCGCTTCGGCGGTGGCATCGCGCTTGAAGAATTCGGCAAATCCCACCCCTGGCAGCATCAGATAGGTAAAGGTCGAGTGATCGACCAGATAGTATTCATCGTCCGGGTTTTGCACCTTGTAATAGGTCTTGTAGGCCATCGAGGCCGCCTTGATCTGGTCGGGAGAGCCGGTCAGCCCGATCATGCGCGGATGCAAGGCGTCGGTAAAATCGGCCAGCGCCTCGGGCGTGTCGCGCTTGGGGTCGATTGATATGAAAACCGGCGTGACCTCGATCCCCATCTGGTCCAGCAGATCCACCGCATCGGCATTGCGGGCATTGTCCACCGGGCAGACATCGGGGCAAAAGGTATAGCCGAAATAAACCAGCGACGGCTTGATCAGCACGTCGCGGTCGGTCACCGCCGCCCCGGTCTCGTCGATCAGGCTGAACGGCCCGCCGATATCTGCCCCCGCCGTGCTGCCGCTGCGACAGGCGGCAAAAACGTCGTTGGCACCACGAAAGAACGCAGCCCATACCGATACCGCCACCAGCAACGCCGTCACGGCCAGCGCCAGCCCTGCGTAAATCCTTGTCATTATTGTGTCATCCCGCCGATTTCGTTGCTAAGATCATCCCGCAACCTGACGGATTTGACAATGGCAAAGAGCACTCTGCCCCCCCTGCGACCCGAGCTGAACCTGTCGAGCTTCGGGCACTTGTTGCGCGAAAGCCGAACCGATTGGCTGCGGCTGCGCACCCTGATCCTGCTGCGCTGGATGGCAATCACCGGCCAGATTGCAGCGGTCTTCCTGGCGCAATACGCCTTTCAGGTGAACCTGCCGCAGGCGTTATGCTACAGCACCATCGGGGTTCTGGTGCTGGCCAATCTGGTTGCGGTCGTTCTGTTTCCGGAAAACACCCGCCTGTCGGAAGGTCAGGCGCTGCTGACGCTGCTGTTCGATCTGACCCAGCTTGCGGTGCTGCTTTACCTGACCGGCGGGATGAACAATCCCTTTGCCTTGCTGGTGCTGGCACCGGTCACGGTTTCCGCCACCGCGCTTGATCTGCGCACGACCGTGGTGCTTGGCGCGGCTGCCATCGCCATGGTCACGCTGAATGCGTTTTTCCACCTGCCCTTGCGGCTTGGGGATGGCACCGAGCTGACGGTGCCTGCGCTGTTCGATTTCGGCTTCTGGGCGGCGATCGTGGTCGGCATCCTGTTTCTCGGGGTCTATTCGCGCCGGGTGGCAACCGAGATCCGCTCGATGTCGGATGCGCTGCTGGCCACCCAGATGGCGCTGGCGCGCGAGCAGAAGCTGACCGATCTGGGCGGGGTGGTGGCCGCGACCGCGCACGAACTGGGCACCCCGCTGGCCACCATCAAGCTGATCAGCAGCGAGTTGATCGACGAATTGTCCGACCGGCCCGAACAACAAGAGGATGCCCGGCTGATCCATGATCAGGCCGACCGCTGCCGCGACATCCTGCGCTCGATGGGGCGGGCGGGCAAGGATGACCGGCTGCTGCGGCAGGCCGCCCTTGGCACCGTGCTGCGCGAGGCGGCCGAGCCGCACCTGGAACGTGGCAAGCGCGTGACCTTTGATCTGCGCCCCGCCATTGGTGGCACCGCGCGCGAGCCGGTGATCCTGCGCAGCCCCGAGGTCATCCACGGCCTGCGCAACCTGATCCAGAATGCCGTCGATTTTTCCCGCAGCGCGGTCTGGATCGACGGCGAGTGGGGCGAGCGCCGGATTCTGATCCGCATCACCGATGATGGCGAGGGCTTTCCGGTGCAGGTGATCGGCCGGATCGGCGAGCCCTTCGTGCGCCAGCGCCGCACCGCGCAGGATCTGGCGCGCCGACCGGAATACGAAGGCATGGGGCTGGGCCTGTTCATCGCCAAGACCCTGCTGGAACGCTCGGGGGCAGAGCTGCGGTTCAGCAACGGCCTTGATCCGTTTCTGACGCCCGAGGAAAACCCCGAACGCTGCGGCGCGATTGTCGAACTGGTCTGGCCGGCCGAGCGCCTGCTGGCACCCGTCGATCAAGCGCTGGGCGAGAACCCCAGGATCGAGGTCTGACGCGCCGATCTGGCGCGCCCGGGCGTTTCCTGTCCGGCATTAACGCTCCGTTAACCATTACACCCCCAAGTTGATTTCTATTGTTTTTCTCGCCTGTGGGGGGTGTGATGCAGATCGACTGGGCGCTTGGACTCGAGCTGTTTTCGGTGGCTATGGTTGCGGCCCTTGGCGGCCTGCTGGCGCTTTCGGCGCTGCAAGCCAGGGCCAGCACGGCGCGCGGCGCGATCTTTGCCGACGCGCAGGATGGCACCAGCTTTCTGTTCGATGGCGAGTTGCTGATCGACGCCACCCCCGGCGCACGGGCGCTGCTGTCGCTGGGTCAGACCAGGGGCGCGCCATGGCAACGGCTGCTGGCCTATCTTGCGCCACAATTTCCCGATTTCGAGGCCCGGATCGCCCGCCTTTCAGGTGAAGGTCGGCTGGCGCTGGCATCCACCAGCAGCGCGCCGCAGCCGCTGCTGCTGCAGGCCGAACTGCGCGGCGGCTTGACCCGGATCACCCTGCTGGATCCCGAAGAAGCAAGCCGGATACCGGGACAGGACTCGCTGTCGCTGCGCGCCACCCAAGTTGAGCTTGACCAGTTGCGCGACACCGTCAGCCAGGCCCCGTTTCTGGTCTGGCGCGAGGGCCCCGAGGGCGAGGTGACATGGGCCAACGCCGCCTATCTGGCCGAAGCGACCCGGCGGCTTGAGCCGGGTCAGGATCTGCGCTGGCCGCTGCCGCGCCTGTTCGAGCGCACGGCAACCGCGCAAGGCGCGGCGGGGCAGCGGCAGATGCTGGAACGGCCGGGGGCGGCGGCCCATTGGTATGATCTGGTCGGTTTCACCGAAGGCGACGGGCGGTTGCTGTTCGGCCTGCCCGCCGATGCCGCCGTGCAGGCCGAGGGCGCGCTGCACGACTTCATGCAGACCCTGACCAAGACCTTTGCCCACCTGCCGATCGGGCTGGCGATCTTTGATCGCCAGCGCCAGCTTGCCCTGTTCAACCCGGCGCTGCTGGATCTGACCGGCTTGCAGCCCGATTTCCTGGCCCTGCGCCCCACCCTGTTCGCCTTTCTCGATGCCATGCGCGACGGCAACATGATCCCCGAACCCAAGGATTACCGCAGTTGGCGCAAGCAGATGTCAGAGCTTGAAAAGTCTGCGACCTCAGGCCTTTACGAGGAAACCTGGAGCCTGCCTTCAGGCCAGACCTACCGCGTCATCGGGCGGCCGCACCCCAATGGCGCGCTGGCGCTGATGTTCGAGGATATCTCGACCGAAATGTCACGCACCCGGCGCTACCGCGCCGATCTGGAGCTGGATCAGGCGGTGGTCGATGCGCTGGACGAGGCGGTGGCGGTGATTTCGCAATCGGGGCTGCTGGTGATGTCGAATGCCGCCTATGCCGCCCTCTGGGGGCATGATCCGGCGGCAACCCTGGGCGACGGCGGCATCGTCAGCCTGTGCGCCCACTGGCGCGACCACAGCGCCCCGTCGCCGGTCTGGGACCGGGTTGCGGCTTTCGTGGCCAACCTCGACGACCGCAAGCCGTGGCGCAGCGGTGAGCGCCTGACCGACGGGCGATTGGTCGAGTGTCGTTTTGCCCCGTTGCCGGGCGGGGCGACGCTGATCACCTTCCGCGTGGCGACGCAGGCGAATGAGCGCACCCCGAAACTGGCCAGCGCAAAGCGCCGCAAGACCGCCTGACGGGGTTGCAGCGGGCGGGGCGGGCGGTCATGCTGGCGGCATGGTCATCACCGCTGCCGCATCGCTGTTCCTGCCCACGCCCGAAGATACCGCCCGGCTGGGCGCATGGCTGGCCGCGCATTTGCGCCCCGGCGACGTGGTGCTGCTGGATGGCCCGATCGGCGCGGGCAAGACCCATCTTGCGCGCGCCCTGATCCAGACCCGCCTTGGCCGGATGGAGGATGTGCCCTCGCCGACCTTCACCCTGGTGCAGACTTACGAGGATGCCGGCGGCGATATCTGGCACGCCGATCTTTACCGCCTGTCGCACCCTGACGAGGTGATCGAACTGGGGCTGGAGGCGGCCTTCCAGACCGCGATCTGCCTGATCGAGTGGCCCGACCGGCTGGCGGGCCTTGCCCCGCCCGACGCGCTGCACCTGCGCTTGTCACACCACCACGACGGGCGGCTGGTGCAGATTTCCGGCGGCCGAGCCGACCTGCGGGCGGCGCTGGCGCGTGATTGGTCAAGCGATGCCTGACCGCACGGCGCTCGCCCAAGCCTTTCTCGCCGCTGCCGGCTGGGGCGACGCCAGCCTGCTGCCCTTGGCGGGCGACGCTTCGGCCCGGCGCTACTTTCGCCTGACCCGCACTGACACCTCGGCGGTGCTGATGGATGCCCCCCCCGGTCAGGGCGACAGCCCGGCCAGCTTTGTGACCATCGCCCATCACCTGCTGGGCCTTGGCCTTTCCGCGCCGCAAATTCTGGCGCAGGATCTGGCGCAGGGTTTCTTGCTGCTGGAAGACCTGGGCGACGGCCTGTTCGCGCGGCTGATCCCCAATGATCCTGCCATTGAAGCCCCGCTTTACGCCGCCGCGACCGATGTGCTGGTGCATTTGCAGCGCCACCCGGCCCCCGCCGCGCTGCCAGACCTTGCCCCCGCCGCATGGGGCGATGCCGCGACCCTGGCGCTGACGTGGTATCGCTTTGCCATCACCGGCACCCGCGCTGATCCGACCGCATTTGAGGCCACCCTGACCGCGCTGCTTGCCCGCCACGCCGATCAGCCTCGGGTGTTGATCCTGCGCGACTACCACGCCGAAAACCTGCTGTGGCTGCCGAGCCGCGACGGCTTGCGGCGGGTCGGGCTGCTGGACTTCCAGCTTGGCCAGATGGGGCAGCCGGGCTACGATCTGGTGTCGTTGCTGCAAGATGCCCGCCGCGACGTGCCCGCCGCGATCGAGGCCGCCATGACCCGCCGTTTCATCACCGCCACCGGCACCAGCGAGGCCGGGTTTTCGGCGGGATACGCGGCGCTCGGGGCGCAGCGCGCCCTGCGCATTCTGGGCATCTTCGCCCGGCTGTGCCTGCGCGATGGCAAACCGGCCTATCTGGGCCTGATCCCCCGGGTCTGGGGCCATCTGGCGCGCAACCTTGGCCACCCGGCGCTGGCGCCGCTGGCCGCGCTCTGCCAGGACCTGCTGCCCGCCCCCACCCCCGCCCGGCTGGAAAGGATCGCAGCGCAATGCGGCACGAACCCCGCGCCCTGATGCTGTTCGCGGCCGGCCTTGGCACCCGGATGGGGGCGCTGACGGCGGCTTGCCCCAAGCCCCTGCTCAAGGTCGGCGGGCGGGCGCTGATCGACCATGCGCTGGCGTTGGCCGATCAGGCCGGGATCGGCCGCAAGGTGATCAACCTGCACTACCTGCCCGACCAGCTTGCCGCCCACCTTGCCCCGCGCCGCGACGTTGCCCTGGCGTGGGAGCGCGACGAAATTCTTGAAACCGGCGGTGGCCTGCGCGCGGCTTTGCCGCTGCTTGGCCCCGGCCCGGTGTTCACCCTCAACAGCGATGCGGTCTGGACCGGGGCGAACCCGCTTGCCCGGTTGCGCGCCGCCTGGGACGGCGCGCGGATGGATGCCCTGCTGCTGCTGGCGCCGACTGACCGCGCCCTTGGCCATAGCGGACCGGGTGACTTCGTGCTGGATGCGGCGGGCCGGATCAGCCGGGCGGGCGGGGTGCCGGGGCTGGTTTATCTTGGCGCGCAGATCATCCGGCCCGAAGGGCTGGCGGCGATTGCGAGCCAGGTGTTTTCGCTCAATCTGTTGTGGGACCGACTGATCGCCGAGGGCCGCGCTTACGGGCTGGTGCATCTGGGCGGCTGGTGCGACGTAGGCCGCCCCGAAAGCATCGCACTGGCCGAGGCGCTGCTGGCGCGCGACCATGTTTGACGGCCCCGGCCCCCACCTGTTCGCCCTGCCACCGGGCGCGGATTTCCCCGCCCTGCTGATCGCCGGCCTGCGGATGCGCCTGCAAGGCCAGCCGCCCGAAGCGATGGCGCGGGTGCTGCTTTACGTCAACACCACCCGGATGCGGCGCCGGATCACCGATCTTTTTGCCGCCTCGGGCGCAGGTTTTCTGCCGCGCATCCGGTTGGTGACGGACCTTGGCGAAGGGCAAGTGCTGCCGGGCATTCCCGCTGCCATGCCCGCGCTGCGGCGCAGGCTGGAGCTGGCGCAACTGGTGGCGGGCCTGATCGACGCGCAACCCGATCTGGCCCCCCGCGCCGCCCTGTTCGATCTGGCCGACAGCCTTGCCACCCTGCTTGACGAGATGCAGGGCGAAGGCGTTTCCCCCGAAACCATCGCGGCGCTCGATGTCTCAAACCACTCGGCGCACTGGCGACGGACCCAGGATTTCATGGCGATCGTCGCCCCCTTGTTCCAGTCGGCCGAGGCCCCCGATCCGCTGGCGCTGCAACGCCGTCTGGTCGGCGAACTGACCGCCCTGTGGGCGCGCACCCCCCCGCAAGGCCCGGTGATCGTGGCCGGATCGACCGGCTCGCGCGGCACCACGGCGCTGTTCATGCAGGCGGTGGCACGGCTGCCGCAGGGCGCGCTGGTGCTGCCGGGGTTCGATTTTGATCTGCCGGGCACGGTGTGGGACGGTCTTGGCGATGCCCTGACCGCCGAGGATCACCCGCAATACCGCTTTCGCAGGCTGCTTGACACGCTTGATCGCGGCCCCGGCGACGTGCGGCCCTGGGTCGCAACCCAAGCCCCCTGCCCGGCACGTAACCGCCTCATTTCGCTCTCGTTGCGCCCCGCCCCGGTGACCGATCAGTGGCTGACCGAGGGCCAGCACCTGACCGATCTGGATCAGGCGACCGACAAGATGACCCTGATCGAGGCCCCGACCCCGCGCGCCGAGGCGCTGGCGATTGCCCTGATCCTGCGCGAGGCCGCTTCGACCGACCGCACCGCCGCCCTGATCACCCCCGACCGCAACCTTGCCCGTCTGGTGACGGTGGCGCTGGAACGCTGGGGCATCCTGCCCGACGACAGCGCCGGGCGGCCGCTGGCGCTATCGCCGCCGGGGCGGTTGCTGCGCCATGTGGCGGCGCTGTTCGGGCGGCGAATGACCGCTGAAGCGCTGCTGGCCGTGCTGAAGCACCCCCTGACCGCTGCCGGGGCGGGGCGGGGCGATCACCTGCGCCTGACCCGCGCGCTGGAGCTGAAGTTGCGCCGATATGGCCCGGCTTTCCCCACGGTCGCGGTGGTGGCCGAATGGGCAGCAAAGCAACCAGACCCGCTGGCGCTGGCATGGTCGGCATGGCTGGGGCAGGCGCTGGCGGGGGTCGAGACCGTCGCCACCCGCCCGCTGGCTGACCACGTTGCCCATCACCTTGCGCTGACCGAGGCCCTCGCGCGCGGACAAGGTGGGGCGGATGCCAGCGCCCTTTGGCAGCAAAAATCGGGCGAGGCGGCACTGGCGGTGATGCAGGAGTTGCAGCGTGAGGCCCCGCATGGCGGCAACCTGACCGCGTTCGACTACCGCGATCTGTTCGAGGCAGTTCTGGATCAGGGCACGGTGCGCGACGACGTTCTGGCCCACCCGCGTATCCTGATCTGGGGTTCGCTTGAAGCCCGGGTGCAGGGCGCGGAGCTGGTGATCCTGGGCGGGCTTAACGATGGCACCTGGCCGCAACTGCCGCCGCCCGACCCGTGGCTGAACCGCCAGATGCGGCTGCAAGCCGGGCTGCTGCTGCCCGAGCGCCGGATCGGCCTTGCCGCGCATGACTATCAGCAGGCGGTGGCTGCCGCCGAGGTGGTGCTAAGCCGCGCCGTGCGTGATGCCGACGCCGAAACCGTGCCGTCGCGCTGGCTGAACCGGCTGACCAACCTGCTGGGGGGCTTGCCGATGCAGGGCGGTCCGGCCGCTTTGGTGGCAATGCAGGCGCGCGGGGCGCGGTGGCTGCGGCTGGCTGCGGCGCTTGAGACCCCGACCACGGCGCTGCCACCCGCGCCCCGCCCCGCCCCGCGCCCGCCGCTGGCCGCGCGCCCCGCCACCTTGCCGGTCACGGCCATCAAGACCCTGATCCGTGACCCCTACGCAATTTATGCGCACTATGTTCTGGGGCTGAAAAAGCTTGATCCCCTGCACCAGTCGCCCGACGCGCGACTGCGCGGCTCGGCGCTGCACAGCATCCTCGAGCGCTTTGTTGCGGAACGTCCGACCGAGACCCGCGCTGCGGCGCGCGCCCGCCTGCTGGCAATTGCCGCGCAGGTGCTGGCGCTCAAAGCCCCGTGGCCCGCCGCCCGGGCACTGTGGCTGGCCCGGCTGGCGCGCGCCGCTGATTTCTTTCTGACATTCGATGCCGCCGACGGGGGCACGCCGGTGCTGCTGGAACAGCCGGGGGCGATCACACTTTCGCCGCTGCCCTTTACCCTGACCGCCCGGCCTGACCGCATCGACCTGCTGCCCGACGGGCGGCTGCATATCGTTGATTACAAGACCGGAACCCCGCCGACGGCCAAGCAGCAGGCGCTGTTCGACAAGCAATTGCTGCTTGAGGCCGCGATGGTCGAGCACGCGGCTTTTGCCACCCTCGCCGGGCGCGCGGTGGCAAAGGTCAGCTATGTCGGCCTTGGCAGCAGCCCCAAGGTGGTTGCAACCGGGATCACCGCCGACCTGCTGACCGAGGTCTGGGCCGACCTGCACAAGCTGATCACCCGCTACCTCTCGCCCGCGCAGGGCTACCTGTCGCGCCGCGCCGTGTTTCAGGAACGCGAAGGCGGCGACTATGACCACCTTGCGCGCTACGGCGAGTGGGACCAAAGCGACCCGCCACACCCCGAGGATGTCGGATGAACCGCGATGACGCCACCACGCGGCAGGTCCAGGCGGCCGATCCGCGCCTCTCGACCTGGCTTGCCGCCAACGCCGGTTCGGGCAAGACCCGGGTGCTGACCGACCGGGTGGCGCGGCTGTTGCTGGCCGGCGTCGATCCGGGGCGGATTTTGTGCCTGACCTACACCAAGGCCGCCGCCAGCGAGATGCAGAACCGCCTGTTCAAGCGCCTTGGCAGTTGGGCCATGCTGAACGACGATGGCCTGCGCGCCGAGCTGGTCAAACTTGGGGTTGACGGCGCCCTGGCAGACCAGACGCTGGCCGCCGCCCGACGCCTGTTTGCGCGCGCGATCGAGACGCCGGGCGGCTTGCGGATTCAGACCATCCACAGCTTTTGTGCCGGCCTGCTGCGCCGCTTTCCGCTCGAGGCCGGGGTCTCGCCGCTGTTCACCGAGCTTGACGATCGCGCCGCCAGCCTGTTGCGCGACGAAATTCTCGACGAGTTGGGCGAGGCTGGGGCGCTTGATGATCTGGCGCGCGCCTACACTGGCGAGGATTTCGCCCGTCTGGCGCAAGAGGTGGCTACCCACAGCGCTGCCTTTGCCCCGCCCTTGTCGCCCGCCGAATGCCGGGTGCGGTTCGGCCTGCCCCAGGGGCTGACCCCGGAGGGGCTGCTAGCGCAGGTATTTCTGGGCGGCGAAGCCGACCTGCTGGCGCAGGTCGGCGTGGTGCTGGCAACCGGATCGACGCGCGACACTGACGCTGCTGATGCCCTGAGCGCCGCGCTATCTCAGGCCCAGGATATTTCTCTGTTGCGTGAGTTAGAGACTGTTTTGCTGACGGGCAGCAAGGCCAGGGAACCCTTTTCCGCCAAGGTCGGATCGTTTCCGACCAAGGCCAGCCAAGCGAAACTCGGCGCGAATCTTCCCCCGCTGGAAGACCTGATGCGCCGAATCGAGGCCGCCCGACCGCTGCGCCTTGCGCTGGCCGCGGCCGAGCGCACCGAAGTGATGCACGCCTTTGCGAGCGCCTTTTTGCCGCGCTACGCGGCGCGCAAACTGGCGCGCGGGGCGCTTGATTTCGACGATCTGATTTCCCGCGCCAAGGCCCTGCTGACCGATCCTGCGGTGGCGCAGTGGGTGCTGTTCCGGCTGGACGGTGGCATCGACCACATTCTGGTGGACGAGGCCCAGGACACCTCGCCCGATCAGTGGCAGGTGATCCGGCTGCTGGCGCAGGAATTCACCGCCGGGATCGGCGCGCGCGATGTTGCCCGCACGATCTTTGTAGTGGGCGACAAGAAGCAGTCGATCTACTCGTTCCAAGGCGCGGATGTGGCTGCGTTCGATGCCATGCAGGCGTTATTTCAGGCCCAATTGGCGGAAATAGACACGCCTTTGCAAGGGCTTGAGCTGGAATATTCGTTCCGCTCGTCGCCCGCGATCCTGCGGCTGGTCGATCTGACCTTCGGCGATTCGGCGCTGCGCGATGTCGGCGGCAAGGTGAACCACATCGCCTTCAAGCCCACCATGCCGGGGCAGGTGGAATTGTGGCCGCCGATCCTGCCCGAGGGCGACCCCGAACCGGAAAACTGGTTCGACCCGGTTGATCTGACAAGCGGCAAGAACCCCGCTGCGATCCTGGGCGAACAGATCGCCGCCCGCATCAAGGCAATGATCGACGGCGGGGTTCAGATTCCCACCGATGGCGGCCCGCGCCCGGTGCATGCGGGTGATTTTCTGATCCTGGTGCGGCGACGCTCAAAGATTTTTGCCGAGATCATCCGTGCCTGCAAGGCGCTTGGTCTGGCGATTGCCGGGGCCGACCGGCTAAAGCTCGGGGCCGAACTGGCGGTCAAGGATCTGGCGTCCTTGCTGGCCTTTCTGGCAACCCCCGACGACGATCTTGCACTGGCCGAAGCGCTGCGCTCGCCGCTGCTGGGGTGGTCTGAAAAGCGGCTCTATACGCTGGCACAGGGTCGCAATGGCACTCTGTGGGAAGCCCTGCGTCAGGCCGACGCGCCCGACACTCTGGGCATCCTGCACGATCTGCGCGATCATGCCGATTTCCTGCGCCCGTTCGATCTGATCGAGCGCGCACTGACCCGGCACGACGGTCGGCGCAAGCTGCTGGCGCGGCTGGGGGCCGAGGCGGAAGACGGCATCGACGAGCTGTTGGGCCAGGCCCTTGCTTATGAGCGCAACGAGGTGCCCAGCCTGACCGGCTTTCTGACCTGGTTGCAGACCGACGACGTCGAGGTCAAGCGCCAGATGGATGCGGCCGGGCGGCGGATCCGGGTGATGACGGTGCACGGGGCCAAGGGGCTGGAAGCGCCGATCGTGATCCTGCCCGATACCGCCGACCACAGCCCGCGTGACCGCGACGAACTGCTGGTGCTGGCCGATGGCACCGTGGTGTGGAAATCCCCCAGCAACCAGAACCCGCCCCGGGCGCAGGCGGCGATCGAGGCCCGCGCCGCCAAGGTGGCGGCGGAACGGCTGCGGTTGCTCTACGTGGCGATGACCCGCGCGCAAAGCTGGCTGATCGTGGCGGCGGCGGGCAAGCTGACAGGCGGCGAGGCGTGGTATGACCTGATCCGGCACGGGCTGGAGGCCGCCGGGGCCGAGGTGCTGCCCGGTGGCGGGCTGATCTACCGGGCGGGCGACTGGCCGGAACCGATACCCGGCGCATCCCCCGAAGTGGCCACGGCCGAGCCGCTGCCCGACTGGGCGCGGCAACCGGCCCCCGCCGCACCGCATCCGCCGATTGCCCTGTCGCCGTCAAACCTGGCTGGGGCCAAGGTCGTGCCGGGCGATCCGGGCGATGG
>CAYQPD010000003.1:0-22230 GCA_964419305.1 uncultured Rhodobacter sp. | reverse complement strand
GGGTTGCGCCGCCAGATGCGCGCCTACGGCGTGGCGCTGGCGCAGATCTATCCCGACCGTCGGATTGATTGCGCGATCCTGTGGACGAAACCGGCGCGCCTGATGCCTCTGGATATCGTCTGATCACCCTGGCGTGAGCTCACGCGCGTGTGTGTTGCACCCAGCCGATACGCTGGCCATGCTGACGCAGCCGCCGGAGGTTGCCATGAACAAACTAGCTTTCAGCCTGTTGGCCGCAGTGGCGTCTGGCCACGCCGCGCAAGCCGAAACCCAAACCGCCGTGGTCGCAGGGGGCTGTTTCTGGTGCGTCGAGAGCGATTTCGAATCAGTGCCGGGAGTGCTCGAGGTGGTTTCCGGCTACACCGGCGGCAGTCTTGCGAACCCCAGCTACAAGCAGGTGGGTGGCGGCGGCACCGGGCACCGCGAGGCAGTCGAGATCACCTTCGATGCCGCAATGATCAGCTACGGCGAAATCCTGCGGCTGTTCTTCCGCTCGATCGACCCGCTCGATGCCGAAGGTCAGTTCTGCGACCGGGGGCAAAGTTACCGGGCGGCCATTTTCGTCTCTGACCCGGCGCAACAGGCCACTGCCGCAGCCGCCAAGGCTGAGGCCGCGCAGGCGCTTGGGCGAAAGGTCGTAACCCCGATCCTGCCCGCCACCACCTTCTGGCCCGCCGAAGGTTACCACCAGGATTACTACAAGGGGCACAATATCGTGCTGACCCGCGTCGGCCCCAAACAGCAGGCCAACGCCTATCAGTATTACCGCAACGCCTGCGGACGCGATGCGCGGGTGCGGCAGGTCTGGGGCGATCAGGCGGTGTTTGCCAACCAGCACTGAGGCTGGCGCGCCCGATCAGCCCACCTTGCAGGCCGCCATCACCGCCATGTTCAGAATATCGTTCACGGTCGAATTGGTGGCGCAGATCTGGATCGGCCGGCTGACCCCGGTCAGAATCGGCCCGATCACGGTGGCCCCGGCCATTTCCTGAATCAGCTTGACCGAGATCGAGGCCGAGTGCCGCGCCGGAACCACCAGAATGTTGGCGGGCCCGGTCAGGCGGCAGAACGGATAGGCGGCCATCGCGTCGAGGTCAAGCGCGACGTCCACTGTCATTTCGCCGTCATACTCGAAATCGACGCTCAGCCCGTCCAGCACCTTCGGCGCCCGGCTCATCTTGATCGCCCGTTCCGACACCGGATGGCCGAAGGTCGAGAACGACACGAACGCCACCCGCGGCTCCAGCCCCAGATCGCGGGCCACCCCCACCGCCTTGATCGCGATCACCGCCAGATCGTTCTCGTCGGGCCATTCATGCACCAGGGTGTCGGCAACCAGCACAATCCGACCCTTGTGCAACAGCGCCGTCACCCCGACCGCGCCGTCTTCGGCAGTGGCGTCGAACACGTGGTTGATCAGTTGCAGCACATAGGCCGATTTGCGCGTGGCCCCGGTGACCAGCCCGTCGCCGTGACCATGGGCCAGCATCAGGGCCGAAAACACATGCCGGTCACGGGTGGCAAGGCGGTGAATGTCGCTGCGGTCAAAGCCACGCCGTTGCAGGCGATGATAGAGGAAATCCTTGTAGGCATCGAGATGATGGGTATTGGCGGCGTTCACCACCTCGATCTCGCTGACCGCTTCGCCCAGGCCAGCGGCCTCCAGCTTTTCGCGCACGTCGGCTTCGCGCCCCACCACCAGCGCCTTGCCGAAGCCCGCGCGCTGATAGGCAACGGCAGCGCGCAACACGCGGGGGTCGTCGCCTTCGGCAAAGATCATCCGCGCCTGCGCCGTCATGGCCCTTGCGTGCAGCGCCTCAAGCATGCTGGCGGTGGGGTCCATCCGCGACTTGAGATCCATCTCGTAGGCGTGCAGATCGGCAATCGGGTGGCGCGCCACGCCGCTTGCCATCCCGGCCTTGGCCACCGCCGGGGGGATCCGGTAGATCAGGCGCGGATCGAACGGCGTCGGCAAGATGTAATCGCGCCCGAACGACAGCTTGCGCCCGTAGGCCATTGCCACTTCATCGGGCACATCCTCGCGCGCCAGGGCGGCGATGGCGTGGGCGCAGGCGATCTTCATCTCGTCGTTGATGGCGCGGGCATGGATATCCAGCGCCCCGCGGAACAGGTAGGGAAAGCCCAGCACGTTATTGACCTGATTGGGATAATCGCTGCGCCCGGTGGCGACGATGGCATCCTCGCGCACGGCGTGGGCTTCTTCGGGGGTGATTTCGGGATCGGGGTTGGCCATGGCAAAAATCACCGGGTTTTCGGCCATGCTGGCAACCATTGCAGCCGTCACCGCGCCCTTGGCCGAGACCCCCAGAAACACGTCCGCCCCAACCATCGCCTGTTCCAGGGTGCGCAGCGGGGTGTTGGCGGCGTGGGCCGATTTCCATTGGTTCATGCCCTCGGTGCGGCCCTGCCAGATCACCCCCTTGGTGTCACACATCAGGCAGTTGTCGGGCTTGGCCCCCAGCCGCTTGATCAGATCAAGGCAGGCAATCCCGGCCGATCCCGCCCCGTTCACCACAATGCGACACTCGGTGATCTTCTTGCCGGTCAGCTCGAGCGCGTTCAACAGCCCGGCCGAGCAGATCACCGCGGTGCCGTGCTGATCGTCATGGAACACCGGGATGTCCATGATTTCCTTCAGCCGCTGCTCGATGATGAAGCATTCCGGGGCCTTGATGTCTTCCAGGTTGATGCCGCCGAATGCCGCCCCCATCAGCCGCACCGCCGCGATGATTTCATCGGGGTCTTCGCTGTCAAGTTCGATGTCGATGGCGTTGACATCGGCAAAGCGCTTGAACAGCACCGCCTTGCCTTCCATCACCGGCTTGGCGGCCAGCGCACCCAGGTTGCCCATGCCCAGAATGGCGGTGCCATTGGTGATGATCGCCACCATGTTGCCCTTGATGGTGTAGTCATAGACCTGCTCGGGATGATCGGCGATCGCCTGCACCGGCACGGCCACGCCGGGCGAGTAGGCCAGACTCAGGTCACGCTGCGTCGCCATCCGGGTGGTGGCAACTACCTCAAACTTTCCGGGGCTTGGCTCCTTGTGGTAGGCCAGCGCTTCTTCCGGGGTGATCTTCATCTTGGTCATCGGGCAGCATCCTTCATGCAAGCCCCCAAGTCATAGCCCTGCGGCGCGCCCCTGCCAACAGCCTTGCAGTTGGCGCTTTTCGCGGGCGAGGCAGTTTTGTAGGGTCAGGCCGGAACGCAAGGAGAGACCGGTGACAGACGACCCGATCACGCCGATGATGGCGCAGTATCTGGCGATCAAGGCCCAGCACCGGGACGCCATCCTGTTCTACCGGATGGGTGATTTCTACGAGATGTTCCAGGACGATGCGGTGGCCGCCGCCGAAGCACTCGACATTGCGCTGACCAAGCGCGGCAAGCATCTTGGCCAGGATATCGCGATGTGCGGCGTGCCGGTGTTTGCCGCCGAGGGCTATCTGCTGACCCTGATCCGCAAGGGCTTTCGGGTCGCGATTGCCGAACAGATGGAAGACCCGGCCGAGGCGCGCAAGCGCGGCGGCAAATCGGTGGTGCGGCGCGAGGTGGTGCGCCTTGTCACCCCCGGCACCCTGACCGAAGACAGCCTGCTGGAACCCCGCCGCGCCAACTTTCTGGCAGCGTGGGCCGCGGTGCGCGAGTCCGCGGCACTGGCCTGGGCTGATATCTCGACCGGCGAATTCCGGGTGATGCCCTGCCCGCGGTCACGCCTTGCCCCCGAACTGGCCCGCCTTGCCCCGCGCGAGGTGCTGCTGTCCGAGGCTGTTGATGCCGATTTGGCAGCAATAGTGACTGAATCAGGCGCGGCCTTCAGCACCTGCGCGCGCTCGGCGTTCGACAGCACCGCCGCCGAACGCCGCTTGTGTGCGCTGTTCGGGGTGGCGTCGCTGGCGGGTTTCGGCAGCTTTGATCGCGCCGATTTGGCGGCGATGGGCGCGCTGGTGGATTATCTTGATCTGACCCAACGCGGCAAACTTCCGCTGCTGCACCCGCCGCAACTCGAAGTTTCGGGTGAGGCGATGCAGATCGACGCCGCCACAAGGCGCAACCTTGAAATCAGCATTGCCCTTTCAGGCGGGCGTGACGGATCCTTGCTGGCGGCGGTCGATCGCACCGTCACGGCGGGCGGCGCGCGCTTGCTGGAGCGACGCCTGTCCAGCCCGTCGTGCCAGCTTCCGGTGATCGCGGAACGGCTGGCGGCAGTGTCTTTTCTGGCAGAACAGAGCCGCTTTCGCGATAGCCTGCGCGACGATCTGCGGCGCGTTCCCGATCTTGACCGCGCGCTTTCACGGATTGCCCTTGATCGCGCCGGGCCGCGCGATCTGGCCGCAATTCGGGCCGGGCTGAGCCAGGCCGAAGCGATTTCCGGGCACATCCCGCCCGATGCGCCCGAAATGATTGCCACAGCGGCCGGGGCCTTGGTCGGCCATACAGCCCTGACCGATCTGCTGGATATGGCGGTGGTTGCCGAGCCGCCGCTGCTGGCGCGCGACGGCGGCTTCGTTGCCGAAGGGTTCGATTCCGAACTGGATGAAACCCGGCGGCTGCGCGACGAAGGGCGCAGCGTGATTGCGGCGCTGCAAGCGGATTATGTCGCACTTACGGGCATCCAGAGCCTCAAGATCAAGCACAACAACGTGCTGGGCTATTTCATCGAAACCCCCGCCAGCCATGCCACACGGATGCTGGCACAACCGCTGAACGAGACCTTCATCCACCGCCAGACCACCGCAGGTCAGGTGCGCTTTACCACCCTCAAGCTGTCCGAAATGGAAACCCGGATTCTGAACGCGGGCAATCATGCGCTAGAGCTTGAAAAACGGCACTATACAGCGCTTTGTGACGCAATTCTGGCGCAATCCGGGGTGATCGGTGAGGCGGCACAGGCCTTGGCTAACCTTGATCTGCTCGCGGGCTTTGCCGACATCGCCGCGTCGGAAAACTGGTGCGAACCGACAATCGATACCAGCCATGCCTTCAACGTGGTCGGCGGTCGCCATCCGGTGGTCGAGCGCGCGCTGCGCAGGCAGGGCGGCACACCTTTTGTCGTCAATGATTGCGCCCTGACGCAAGGCCCGACCCCCGCGATCTGGCTGCTTACCGGCCCTAATATGGCCGGTAAATCGACCTTCCTGCGCCAGAACGCACTGATCGCGCTGCTGGCGCAGGCGGGCAGTTTCGTGCCCGCCGCCTCGGCCCACATCGGCCTGGTCAGTCAGCTTTTCAGCCGGGTCGGGGCCTCGGACGATCTGGCACGCGGGCGTTCGACCTTCATGGTGGAAATGGTCGAAACCGCTGCCATCCTCAATCTGGCGGACGATCGGTCGCTGGTCATTCTTGATGAAATCGGGCGCGGCACCGCCACCTATGACGGCCTGTCGATCGCCTGGGCCACGCTGGAACACCTGCATGACGTGAACCGCTGCCGCGCCCTGTTCGCGACTCACTACCACGAAATGACCGCGCTGGCCGGGAAACTGGCGGGGGTCGAGAACGCCACCGTCACGGTCAGGGAATGGCAGGGCGACGTGATCTTTCTGCACGAGGTGCACAAGGGGGCCGCCGACCGCTCGTATGGCATTCAGGTGGCGCGCCTTGCCGGTCTGCCTGCTGCCGTCATCGAGCGCGCCAAACTGGTGCTCGAGGCGCTTGAGGCCGGTGATCGGAGAGGCGGCGCGCGCCCGCAGGCGCTGATCGACGATCTGCCGCTGTTTCGCGCCGCACCACCCCTTGCCTCAAGCCCTACGCCGATCGCCAATCCGGTAGCATTACGCCTGCAATTAATCCAACCTGACGAGTTGACCCCGATCGACGCACTTCGGCTGATCTATGAATTGAAAGACCTGGCCAAAAGCTGATCCTGCTTCAGCTTTCTCATTGGCCGAAATATCCTCGGGGGGAGGCCGCAAGGCCGTGGGGGGCAGACAGCCCCCCTTTTTCGCTAGGCCCCGGTCGCGTTGGACGAAACCCCGACCTGTGCCGGCCGCAGCAGGCGATCATGCAGCAGAAAGCCTTCGGTCATCACCTGGATGATCTGCCCGACTTTGGTGCCCGGCAGCGGTGCCTCGAACATCGCCTGATGGTGCTGGGGATCGAACCTTTCCCCGATCGCGGGCACGATCGGCGTCACCCCGTGCTTGGTCAGAACATTCAACAATTCGCGCATGGTAAGCTCAATCCCCTCGATCAGGGCCTTGGCCACGGCGCGTTGATCTTCACTGGCTGAATCCAGCGCCCGCCGCAGGGCGTCGTAAACCGGCAGCAGATCGCGCGCGAGCTTTGATCCGCCATACTGCTCGGCCTCGCGCCGATCGCGCTCGAAGCGCTTGCGGGAATTTTCGGCATCAGCCAGGGCGCGCATGAAGCGATCGCGCATCTCGTCGCGTTCCGCGCGCAGCGCGTCCAGTTCGTCGCTGCCGATATAATCCTCGATCTCGTCAATGCCGGAGTTTTCCGGTGCAAGCTGGTCCTGCGCCATGTCGTCTTTCCTTGTCTCAACCATTTCTCACCCCTTGCCGCGTTCGGTAATCATCCGACCCACAAGCTGCGCCGTGTAATCGACGATCGGGACGATGCGACCATAGTTCAACCGCGTCGGACCAATCACACCGACGGCGCCGATGATCTTGCGATCAGCGTTCATATAGGGAGAGACCACCAAAGAGGAACCCGAAAGTGAGAAAAGCTTGTTCTCGGAACCAATAAAAATGCGCACGCCTTCGCCGGTTTCCGCCAGTTCAAGGAATTCCGCAATGTCCCGGGTGCGTTCCAGATCGTCAAACAGGCTGCGGATGCGCTCGATATCCTGCGCCTCGGCCCCGCCTTCCAGCAGATTGGCCCGCCCGCGCACGATCAGGCGCTCGCTTTGCTCACCGGCGTTTTCCCACAGCGCCAGTCCGCTTTCGACCAGCGCGCGCGCCAGCGCATCGATTTCCTGCCGCCTGTTGGCAATCTCGTGAACCACGGTCTGGCGCAGGTCGGCCAGGGTCTTGCCCTCGGCCAGGGCGTTGAGAAAATTTGCCGCCTCGCGCATCGACGAAGGGGTCTGGCCGGGCGGCGGGGTAAAGACGCGATTCTCGACATGGCCATCGGCAAACACCAGCACCACCAAGGCACGGTCAGGCCCCAGGCTGACAAAATCGAGGTGCTTGATCGGCGAATCATGTTTCGGGGCCAGCACCAGGCTGGCACCACAGGTGATGCCCGACAGCACGGCCCCGATCCGGTCAAGCAGGGTGGCGACATCGCGATCATTGCCGCCCAAGGTGGCGTCGATCTTTTCGCGGTCGGCGTCGGCCACGGTGCCGACCTCAAGCAGCCCATCGACGAACATCCGCAAGCCCAACTGCGTCGGGATGCGTCCGGCCGAGACGTGCGGGCTGTCGAGCAGACCAAGAAATTCAAGGTCCTGCATCACGTTGCGGATGGTGGCCGCGCTGATCTTCTCAGAGAAGCTGCGGGTCAGGGTGCGCGATCCGACCGGATCACCAGAGACCAGATAGCCCTCGACCACGCGGCGAAACACCTCGCGCGAGCGCTCGTTCATTTCCTTGAGAATTTTCTGGCCGTCTGACATCGGGCGCATACCTTGGGGCTGGCAACATTAAGGGCTGGCCGGGTTCAAGGTCAATGACACTTGCATCCCTTGGGTCAGGATGGGTATCTGGCCGCAACCAGAGATGAAGGAAGATGCCATGCGCCCGTCAGGACGAGACTTGAACCAGATGCGCCCGATTTCGATCGAGACCGGGGTGATGAAGCACGCCGAAGGGTCGTGCCTGATCAGGATGGGCGAAACCCATGTGCTGTGCTCGGCGTCGATCGAAGACCGCGCGCCGTCGTTTCTGAAAAATACCGGCTTGGGCTGGGTGACGGCGGAATACGGCATGTTGCCGCGCGCCACCAACAGCCGCAACAAACGCGAAGCGGCGGTCGGCAAGCAGACCGGACGCACGCAAGAGATTCAGCGCCTGATCGGGCGGGCGTTACGGGCAGGGGTTGATCGCTCGGCCCTTGGCGAGCGCCAGATCGTGATCGACTGCGACGTGCTGCAAGCCGACGGTGGCACCCGCTGCGCCGCGATTACCGGTGGTTGGGTGGCGCTGCGGTTGGCGGTTAACAAACTGCTGAAATCCGGCATGATCGCGTCGAATCCGATTGTTGACCATGTGGCGGCGGTTTCGTGCGGAATTTATGCCGGGCAGCCGGTGCTTGACCTTGATTATGCCGAGGATTCGGCGGCGGGCACCGATGGCAACTTCATCCTGACCGGCAAGGGTCGGCTGATCGAAGTGCAGATGTCGGCGGAAGGCGCCACCTTTTCACGCGCCGAGATGGGCGAACTGCTTGATCTTGCCGAGGCAGGCACTGCCGCGCTGGTGGCGGCCCAGCAATCGGCGCTGGCGTAGCGATGCGCAAGTTTTCGGACCAAAAGCTGCTGGTTGCGACCCACAACCAGGGCAAGCTTGAAGAAATCGGCAAGCTGCTGGGGCCGTTTGGTATCAGCGTGGTGTCAGCAGGTGAAATGGGTCTGGTGGAACCTGTTGAGACTGAGGATAATTTTGTCGGCAACGCCCGGATCAAGGCGCATTTTGCCGCCCAAGCAACCGGGTTGCCTGCGCTGGCCGACGATTCGGGCATCTCGATCGACGCGTTAGGAGGTGCGCCGGGGGTCTATACCGCCGATTGGGCCGAAACGCCGACCGGGCGTGATTTCGTGATGGCGATGACCCGGACCTGGGCCGAACTTGAGGCGGTTGCGGCTCCGCTGCCGCGCCGTGCCCAGTTTCGCTGCACCCTGGTGCTGGCCTGGCCTGATGGCCATGACGAGGTGTTTGAAGGGGTTATGCCTGGTCAGGTGGTTTGGCCGATGCGCGGCGCGCAGGGCCACGGCTACGACCCGATCTTTCAGCCCGATGGCTTTGGTGTGACCTTTGGTGAGATGGACCGTTGGCAAAAGAACCAGATAAGCCACCGGGCCGATGCGTTTCGCAAGCTGGTGGCGGGGTGTTTCACGTGAAGCGCATCTCGACAGGCTCGCCGTTTGAAGCAACCATGGGGTATAGCCGCGCGGTGGTCAAAGGCGGCTGGTGTTTCATGTCGGGCGTCACGGGGTATGATTATGCTACGATGACCATGCCTGATGGCATCGCGGCGCAGGCGCGGAACTGTTTTACCACTATCGCCAGCGTTTTGCAGCAGGCGGGCTTTGGCATGGCAGACATCGTTCGGGTGCAATACACGGTGGTTGACGCCGCGCTGGTTGCCGCGCTGGTGCCGGAACTGGGGGCGGCGCTGGGGGAGATTCGGCCCGCTGCGACGATGGTGATTGCGGGTCTGATCCGGCCTGAAATGCTGGTCGAAATCGAAATCACCGCGTTCAAGGGCTGAGATCTGTGGGGAGCTGATGCAAGACTGGCAGCACGGCGGTTTCGGGCTTTACCTGCACTGGCCCTTTTGTCAGTCGAAATGCCCCTATTGCGATTTCAACAGCCACGTCGCGGCCCGGATTGATCAACCGCGCTGGCAACGAGCCTATCTGGCCGAGATCGACCGGATCGGTGCTGAAACGAAGGGGCGGGTGCTGAATTCGGTGTTTTTTGGCGGTGGCACGCCGTCGCTGATGGAACCTGATCTGGTGGCCGCGATACTGGCGCGGGTGTGTGAAACCTGGACCCTGGCCAATGATTGCGAAATCACCCTTGAGGCCAATCCCGGCTCGGTCGAAGCGGGGCGATTCCGCGGCTATCATGACGCCGGGGTCAATCGAATTTCGATGGGGATTCAGGCGCTTAACGATATTGATCTGCGTCGCCTGGGGCGTCGGCATACGGTCGCTGAAGCTCGCGCGGCGCTTGATGTGGCACGCGCCACCTTTGATCGGGTCAGCTTTGATCTGATCTATGCGCGCCAGAACCAGACCCTGGCAGACTGGCGGGCCGAGTTGCAAGCGGCGCTGGCGATGGCCGCCGATCATCTGTCACTATATCAACTGACGGTCGAGGCGGGTACCGTTTTTGGTGACCGTCTGGCGCGCGGCATGTTGCGCGGACTGCCAGGCGACGACCTTGCGGCCGATTTCTACGCTGTGACGCAAGAGCTGTGCGAAGCGGCTGGCCTGCCTGCCTACGAGATTTCAAACCACGCGCGGACGGGGGCCGAATCGCGCCATAACCTTATCTACTGGCGCGCTGGGGATTACGCCGGGATCGGGCCGGGAGCGCATGGTCGGCTGACCCTGAACGGCATTAGGTTGGCAACCGAAGCGCCAAGGACGCCGACGGTGTGGTTGGCGTTGGTTGAAGCCGAGGGTTGCGGTGAATTGGTGCGCGATGTCGTGGCCCCTGCCGATCAGGCGCTGGAATACCTGATGATGGCGCTGCGCTTGCGCGAGGGCGTGTCGGCGTCACGTTTTGCCAGCCTTGGCGGGCGGCCGGTCAATGCGGTCAGACTGGCGAGAATGGTGGAAATTAGCATGTTAGTGACCAAGGATGACCATATTTGTGCAACGAAAAACGGGCGAATGGTGTTGAATTCGGTGCTTGCAGAGCTGGCGGCCGACTAGACCATGCAGGTGTTCTGGCTGGCATTCGGGCTGATCGCGTTGGCGCTGGGGGTGGTGGGAATTGTTACCCCACTGCTGCCCACGGTGCCGTTTCTATTGTTGGCGGCGCTCGGTTTTTCACGTTCGTCCGAGCGGCTGCACCGCTGGCTGCTGGGCCATCCCGTGCTGGGCCAGCCGATTGCCGATTGGCAGAGCAGCGGGGCGATCCGGCGGCGGGCCAAATGGCTGGCCAGCGGTTCGATGCTGGGGGTGCTGATCCTGTCGGTTGCCTTCGGTCTGCGGCCGGGTCTGGTGGTGGTTCAGGCGGTGGCGTTGTGCGTGATCGCGCTGTTCATATGGACCCGTCCCGAGGCATGACCGACAACACCCGGCACAGATTATCGAGATCATCGAGAGAGTTGTAGCGAATCGTGATGGTGCCGGCCTCGCCGCCGGGCTCGTGATTGATGCTGACCGACATGCCCAGATTGGCCGCAAGATCGGCTTCCAAGGCGCGGGTATCGGCATCCTTTTCGTGGGGGCCACGGGTGCGGCGCGCCAGGCCCTGAGCGCTGGGTTTGATCGCCCTGGCCAAATCTTCGGTCTCGCGCACCGACAACCCGCGCGCGATCACCTTGCGCGCGAGATCAGACGCATCGGGTGAGGTGATCAGCGCCCGTGCATGCCCCGCCGTCAGCTTGCCGTCGCGCACCAGGGACTGAACATCCTCGGGAAGGTTAAGCAAACGGAGCAGGTTGGCGATATGGCTGCGGCTTTTCGACAGGGCCTCGGCCAGCTTTTCCTGGGTGTGACCGAAGCGCTGCATCAACTGGCGAAAGCCGGCCGCCTCTTCGATGGCATTCAGATCGGCGCGCTGGATGTTTTCGATGATCGCCACTTCCAGCACTTCAGTGTCGTCGAAGTCGCGCACCAGCACTGGCAGTTCGTGCAGTTGGGTCAGTTGCGCCGCGCGCCAGCGGCGTTCGCCCGCGACGATCTCGAAGTTGTCCGAATCGGGCACCGGCCGCACGATCAGCGGTTGCAGCACGCCGCGCTGCCGGATCGAGGCCGCCAGATCCTCGAGTGCCTCGGGTGAAAAATCGCGCCGGGGCTGGCGCGGGTTGGGAATCAGCTTTTCAATCGGCACCAGACTATCATTGCGGTGCGGTGCGGTGCGGCCATCGCCGGTCACTGCCGGATCGGGGTCGATATTGATGTCGGCCATGAGGGCAGAAAGCCCGCGCCCCAAGCCCCGTCGTTCGGGTTTCCTGTCCATCAGACCATTTCCTTCTGTTGCCCCGCAGCAATGCCGTAACGCGTTGCGATCTCTTGGGCTAGTGATCTATAAGCCACGCTTCCCCGAGATGTTGAATCATAATCCAACACTGACAGCGCATAGGACGGAGCCTCGCTGACCCGGACGTTGCGCGGGATCACGGTCTTGAACACCAGATCACCGAGGTTTTGGCGCGCGTCGTTCTCGACCTGTTGGGAAAGGTTGTTGCGACCGTCATACATGGTCAGCAGGACGCCCTCGATCCGCAAGCCGACGTTGGCCGTCTGACGCACCTCGCGAATGGACAGCATCAACTGCGACAGACCCTCGAGGGCAAAGAATTCGCTCTGCAGCGGCACCAGCACCGAATGACACGCGACCAGCGCGTTCACCGTCAACAGACTGAGTGATGGCGGGCAATCGATCAGGATGAAATCGAAGGCAAAGGCATCCATGGCCGGTTGACGCAAGGCATCGTGCAGCAGAAAGCTGCGCTTTTCATTCGCCACCAGATCCATGTCGGCCGACGCCAGATCGGAGTTTGAGGGGCAGATCGAAAGCCGCTCGACCTTGGTGTGTTGGATGACATCGGCCAGCGCCGCCTCATCGAGCAAAAGATTGTAGCTTGTCAGCTTGCGCATGGACGCGTCGATACCGAGTCCGGTCGAGGCATTACCCTGGGGATCAAGATCGACCAGCAGAATGTTGCCGCCAAGCTCGGCCAGACCTGCCGCCAGATTGATTGCCGTCGTGGTCTTGCCGACGCCCCCCTTTTGATTGGCAATCGCGATGATTCGCGGCTGATAGGGCCGGGTTGGGTCAGACATGGGACAGATCTCTCACTTGCAGAATGGCAGCGGCGGTATCGGTCTTGCTTGGTATTGCCATTAGTTGAAATTGCCAGTTCCTTTTCGCCGCCTCGACCTCAGCGAGATAGGTTGCGCCCTTGGAAAACAGTGAAATACCGTTCGGCGAAAGATGCTGGTGAGCGAACCCGAGCAAGGCATCGAGCGGCGCAAGGGCCCGCGCAGAAACCACGTCAGCACCAAGACGTGCGATGCTTTCGATACGTTCAGCGACCACGTGCGCATCAAGATCCAAGTTACGGCTGGCTTGGCGCAGAAATTCCGCCTTGCGCAGATCGGACTCAACCAGGGTCAGTCGCATTTCCGGTCTGAGTTCCGCGGCAAGGATAGCCACGACGAGACCGGGGAAACCACCGCCACTGCCAAGATCCGCCCAATGCCGGGTAGTGGCAGGTGCCAGGTCGTAAATCTGCGCCGAATCAAGGATATGGCGAGTCCATGTCGCGCTTGCCGATGTTCTTGAGACCAGATTGATCGCCGAATTCCATTTCGTCAGTAACGCAACCAGGCGTTCAAGGCGCTCAATTGTTTCACGTGAAACACCAAGATCTGCAAGGATATCTCCGCTCTCATCGGTCATCCGGAAGCCCTGTTTCGACGTTCGCGACGAACTCTTGCAAGGATCAAGGTCAACGCTGCCGGGGTCATTCCTTCGATCCGCCCCGCCTGTAACAAGTTCTCCGGTCGGGCCCTGGTGAGTTTCGCCTTGAGTTCAGCCGAAAGGCCAGCCAGAGCGTCATAGTCGAACGCGTCAGGAACTTTCACAAGTTCATCACGCCGCAAGGTTTCGGCGTCGGCCTTTTGCCGACCTTCGTATGGCGCGTAAAGTGCATCACGCCAGATTTGAATCTGCAAATCAGGCTCGAGTAAGCCGAATTCCGGGCAAATGGCACCGAAAGAATTGATCGAGGCTTCTGGAAAAGCCAGAACCGAAAGGGCGGTTCGCCGAACGCCATCCTGACTGATCGTGATCCCCATGGCGCTGATCGCCTTTGGCTGAAGCCAAAGATCGCTCAATGCCGACCTGGCACGCGCCAACTTTTCCTGCTTGGCATCGAACATCGCGGCGCGAACCTGCCCGACACAACCTAGGCGCGCCCCGATCGGCGTCAGCCGTTGATCCGCATTATCGGCACGCAGCATCAGGCGATATTCCGCCCGCGATGTGAACATGCGATATGGCTCGGTCACGCCACGATTCAGCAGGTCATCCAGCATGACCCCGATATAGCTTTCCGATCGGCTAAACGTGATCGGCGGGCGATCGGTCGCCGCCAAAGCCGCATTCAGCCCCGCAACCAAGCCTTGCGCGGCAGCCTCTTCGTAACCCGTTGTGCCATTAATCTGACCCGCAAAATACAATCCGGGCAGCGCCTTCAGTTGCAGCGTGGCCTGCAATCCGCGCGGATCAAAAAAATCATACTCGATCGCGTAGCCCGGTTGAATAATGCGGGCAGCCTCCAGCCCCGCGATCGACCGGACGTAGGCTTCCTGCACGTCGGCCGGAAGCGAGCTCGAGATCCCGTTCGGATAGACCGTCGTATCGTCAAGACCTTCGGGCTCAAGAAAAACCTGATGCGCGGTCTTGTCGGCAAAGCGGACCACCTTGTCTTCGATCGAGGGACAGTAGCGCGGCCCGACGCCCTCAATATGGCCCCCATACATCGCCGACCGCGACAGGTTTTGTCGCACGATATCATGGGTTTTCTGGTTCGTGTGGGTGATAGCGCATACCACCTGCCGGACAAATGGCTGGCGGTTCAGAAACGAGAACAGTACCGGCTCCGCGTCCCCAGCCTGAACCTCCAACCCACTCCAATTGATGGTCGTTCCATCAAGGCGAGGCGGAGTTCCGGTCTTCAATCGCCCTCTTTGCAGACCCAGATCACGCAACCGGTCCGCCAACCGCCCCGACGCCGCATCTCCAACGCGCCCTCCCGCGTGACTTGTGTCCCCGATATGAATCCGGCCGTTGAGAAAGGTTCCCGTCGTAAGAATGATCGACCCTGCTCGAATTTCCGACCCGTCGGACGTGATCGCGCCACACACGATGCCGGACTCGACCAGCAAATCAACCACCTCGCCCTCGATGATCGTCAGCCTCGCCTGCAGCGCAAGAGCATGCTGCATTGCCATTCGGTAACGTCCGCGGTCGGCCTGCGCCCGCGGCCCCTGCACGGCAGGCCCCTTGCGCCGGTTCAGCAGACGAAACTGAATCCCTGCTTGATCCGCGACGCGGCCCATCAAGCCATCAAGTGCATCTATCTCGCGAACAAGATGGCCCTTGCCCAAGCCGCCGATGGCCGGGTTGCACGACATTGCGCCGATGCCCGATTTCTTCAGCGTGATCAGCGCGGTTGTCGCACCAAGCCGGGCCGAGGCCGCCGCCGCCTCCGCCCCCGCATGACCTCCGCCGATCACCAGGACATCGAAATGTTTCACGTGAAACAACCTCACTTACCGATACAGAAACTGGCGAAAATTTCGTCCAGCAAGTCTTCCACATCAACCCGCCCCAACAGCGAGTCCAACGCCCGGATCGCGCGATGAAGCTCGTCCGCCGCCAGCTCCACCCGCGTCGCCTTACCTAATACCTCAGCCCGCGCCGATTCCATAGCCCCGATTGCCGTCACAATTGCAATCCGATGGCGTTCGCGCGTTACGGTTCCCGCCAGCCCGCTGCGTAGCACCAGCCGTTGCGCAATCATCGCCACCAGATCATCCAACCCCTCGCCGGTCCTGACCGAGACGCGCAGCCCGCAGCCCACTCTGCTATCGGATTTCGCCAGAACGACGATATCGTCCGGCATCCGATCAATCCCCGGAATTGCCGCTTCGCCATCCGGCAACAACACCCGCAAATCCGCCGCCGCCGCCCGCGCCAGCGCCCGACTGATCCCGATTCCCTCGATCCTGTCTTCAGTTTCACGCAGCCCGGCGGTGTCAAGCAGCGTCACCGGCAACCCCTCGAGGACCATCCGAACCTCGATCACATCCCGCGTGGTGCCTGCAACGTCGGATGTAATCGCCGCCTCACGGCCCGCCAAAGCGTTCAACAAGCTTGATTTCCCGGCGTTTGGCGGGCCCACGATCGCGACCTCGAAGCCGTCGCGGATTCGCTCTGCCATACGCGCACCGTCGGCCTCATGACGCAAGCTGACCAGCACACCATCCAGCAACCGCACCACCTCTGGCGTCACATCCACCGGCACATCCTCGTCAGCAAAGTCGATGGTCGCCTCCAGCAGCGCCGCCGCGCGAATCAGATCGCGCCGCCAGCCATCACAAAGCACCCCGACTGCACCCGACAGCACCCGCAGCGCCTGCCGCCGCTGCGCCTCGGTCTCGGAATCGATCAAATCAGCCAACCCCTCAATCTGCGCCAGATCAAGTTGGCCATTCTCAAGCGCGCGCCGCGTAAACTCGCCCGGTTGCGCCAGCCGCAGCCCATGTTGTTCACCCAGCGCGCGCAACACCGCAGTCACAGTGGCAACGCTGCCGTGCAGATGCAGCTCAGCCATCGCTTCGCCGGTATAGCTGGCGCCGGCCGCAAACAGCAGAATCAGCCCTTCGTCAAGAACGGTATCGCGCCATTTCAGCTTGCGCAGCACCGCGCGGCGCAGTTCCGGCAACGGCCCCGCCAGCGCCGCGACGGCCAGGTGTGCCTTCGGACCGGACAGCCGCACCACGGCAAGCCCCGCCTTGCCGCGCGCCGTAGCAGGGGCGTAAATCGTCTCCATAATCCCGTACACCTCTGATAATGAACGTTTTCAGGTGTTCATTGAATCGAAGAACTCGGCGTTGGATTTGGTTTGCTTCAGCTTCGAGATCAAGAACTCGATCGCATCCGTGGTGCCCATCGGCGTCAGAATCCGGCGCAACACATAGGTCTTCGCCAGGTCAGTCTTGTCCACCAGAAGTTCTTCCTTGCGGGTGCCGGATTTCAGGATGTCCATCGCCGGGAACACCCGCTTGTCGGCCACCTTGCGGTCCAGCACAATCTCGCTGTTACCAGTGCCCTTGAATTCTTCGAAAATCACCTCGTCCATCCGGCTGCCGGTGTCGATCAGCGCGGTGGCGATGATCGTCAGCGACCCGCCTTCCTCGATGTTGCGCGCCGCACCAAAAAACCGCTTCGGGCGTTGCAACGCATTGGCATCGACGCCGCCGGTCAGCACCTTGCCGCTTGACGGCACCACCGTGTTGAACGCCCGCCCCAGCCGGGTAATGCTGTCAAGCAGGATCACCACATCGCGCTTGTGCTCGACCAGCCTCTTGGCCTTCTCGATCACCATCTCGGCCACGGCCACGTGCCGCGTCGCCGGTTCATCAAAAGTCGAAGACACCACTTCACCCCTGACCGAGCGCTGCATGTCGGTCACTTCCTCGGGCCGCTCATCGATCAGCAAAACGATCAGGTAACATTCGGGATGATTGGTCGCGATCGAGTGGGCAATATTCTGCAACAGCACGGTCTTGCCAGTGCGCGGCGGAGCCACGATCAGGCAGCGCTGCCCCTTGCCGATCGGCGCAATCAGATCGATGATCCGGGCCGAGCGATCCTTCATCGCCGGATCTTCGACCTCCATCTTGAAGCGCTCTTCCGGGTAAAGCGGCGTCAGGTTGTCGAAGTGAACCTTGTGGCGCGCCTTTTCCGGCTCGTCGAAGTTGATTCGCGTCACCTTCGTCATACAAAAATAACGCTCGTTCTCGCGTGGAGCCTGCATCACGCCCTCGATGGTATCGCCGGTGCGCAACGAGAACTGGCGCAGAATCTCCGGTGAGACGTAGATATCATCTGGCCCTGGCAGATAGTTCGCCGACGGGCTGCGCAGAAAACCGAAACCGTCCTGCAAAACTTCCAGCACCCCGTCGCCACCGATTTCCCAGCCTTCTTCGGCATGTTCCTTCAGCAGCGAAAACATCATCTCGCCCTTGCGCATCGAAGGAGCGTTCTCGATCTCCCACTCCTCGGCCATCGCCAGCAGATCGGCAGGGGTTTTCGCTTTCAGCTCGGCTAGGCTCAGACGGTCAACATGCATGAATTTCATCATCCTGGGCAAACCGCGCTTGGGGCGGTCATACGACATATGCAAAAGGGAAGCGCATCAGGCCGGACGGCCTTGCAGCGGCGCTGTTACGCCCGCCCAGACCCAAAGTCAACATTATCCAAAGACCCGCCGCGTTCAGAACTTCACGATCACCGACAGCACAATCACAATCATCAGCACGGTCGGAACCTCGTTCATCATGCGGTATTGCCGCCCTGTCAGCCGGTTGCGCCCGGCCACAAAATCGTTGCGCCGTGCCGCCAGCCAGAAATGCACCACCGTCATTGCCACCACCGCCAGCGCCTTGCTCCACGGCCAAATCTCATCCCAATACACCCCGGCTTGCGGTGTGAACACCAGCGCCAGCCCAAACCCCCAGGCCGCAATCATCGCCGGGTTCATGATCGCCTTCAGCAACCGCCGTTCCATGGTCTGAAACATCACGTCCGTCGCCGAGCCGACCTCAACCTGCTCGACGTGATAGACAAACAACCGCGGCAGATAGAACAGCCCAGCCATCCAGGCCAGAACCGCCATCACATGCAACGCCTTAACCCAGAGGTAAATCTCTGCCAGAAAATCACCGATCATTGCTGCACCTCCGGGCCTGTTCTGTTCTTAATAAGAAGTAAAGATAAAGGGAATGATGATGATGAAGACCCGGGGGATAATGGGATTAGCGCGGTTATCCACTGTTCCGACCCCTGAGTCCCCGCTGTGAACAACCATGGGACAACTCATAACCAACCCCTCAACATCGCAAAATATATTTTGTAATCAGTAGTATATAAACATCCAAACAGCCATCCTTCCGGTCACGATTTCCTCCACAGCCAGTGGACAAGGCAGTTGTCCCAGCCCCCCGCAAATGCTTGTCCCACGGTGCACAACCCCCCCCCTGGTGCTTGACAAACCCCGCCTTCGCCCCCCACCACGCGACCGCGCCGGTTTGACCACAAAACGGCGGTCCGGAACAAACACAGACTATCCACAGCATCGCCCCCATGCCGCAGCGCCTGATCCTGGCCTCTTCCTCTGAAATCCGGCTGCGCCTGCTGCGCGCTGCCGGGTTGAAGGTGGTGCCGTATCCAGCCCACATCAATGAGTCCGCCATCAGCGCCGACCTGACGGCCAAGTCTGCCGCGGCGCGCGACATCGCTGATACTCTGGCTGCGGCGAAGGCGCACAAGGTTTCCCAGCGCTTCCCCGCGGCGCTGGTGCTCGGCTGCGATCAGGTGCTCGACTTTCGCCACCGGGTCTGGGGCAAGCCCGCCACCCCCGCCGAGGCCCGCGTGCAGTTGCAAGCGTTGCGCGGCCAAAGCCACCGCCTGTTGTCGGCCATCGTGCTGATCAAAGCCGGCCAGCCGGTGTGGCGGCACATCGGCGAAGCCCACCTGACGATGCGCGATTTTTCCGACTCGTGGCTCGATGCCTACCTCGCCCGCAACTGGCAAAGCCTGCGCCACTCGGTCGGTGCTTATAAACTGGAAGAAGAAGGTGTGCGCCTTTTCACCGCCGTCGAAGGCGACTACTTTACCGTTCTCGGCCTGCCGCTGTTGCCGCTGCTCGGCTATCTTGGACAACGAGGATTGATTGCCATATGACTGACCATCCGCGCATTCCTCTGGCCGGCGTCATCGGCTCGCCGATTGCCCACAGCCGCTCGCCCGCGCTGCACGGCTACTGGCTGCAGCGTTATGGCCTCAAGGGCTTCTACATCCCGATGGATGTTGCCCAGGCCGACCTTGGCCGAGTGCTGCAAACGCTGCCGCTGATGGGTTTTGTCGGGCTCAATGTCACCATCCCGCACAAGGAAACCGTGCTGGCGCTAGCCGACATCGTAACCGACCGCGCCGCCCTGATCGGGGCCGCCAACACCTTGATTTTTCGCAAGGATGGCAGCATCCATGCCGACAATACCGATGGCGCGGGCTTCATCGCCAACCTGCGCCAGAACGCCCCGCACTGGCAACCGCAAGCCGGGCCTGCCGCCGTGTTCGGGGCTGGTGGTGCCGCGCGCGCCGTGATTGCCGCCCTGATCGAGGTCGGGGTGCCCGAGATCCGCCTTGCCAACCGCACCCGCGCCCGGGCCGAAGCGCTGCGCGCCGATTTCGGCGCCAAAGTGGTGGTGCACGACTGGGTGCAGGCGGGCAACATGCTGGAAGCGGTTGCGACCGTGGTCAACACCACCGCCCTTGGCATGGTCGGCAAGCCCGATTTCCGGGTGCCGCTGGATGCGCTTGACCGCCACGCCGTCGTCACCGATCTGGTCTATACCCCGCTCAAGACCGCCCTGCTGATCGAGGCGGAAGAGCTGGGCTGCACCGTGGTCGATGGTTTGGGCATGTTGCTGCATCAGGCCGCCCCGGGGTTCGAGCGTTGGTTCGGCCAGCGCCCCGAGGTTGACGAGGCCACCCGCCAGGCGGTGCTGCGGGCATGACGGCGTTCCGGCTAGGCTTGACCGGCTCGATCGGGATGGGCAAATCCACCACCGCCGGTTTCTTTGCCGCCCTCGGCATTCCGGTCTGGGATGCCGACGCCGCCGTTCATCGCCTTTATGCCCAGGGTGGGGCAGGGGCTGCCGCCATCGCAGCACTATGCCCTTCCGCCGTATCGCATGGCGCAGTGGATCGCGCCGCTCTGGCCGAATGGATCGTCCGCGATCCCGCCGCGCTGGCGCAGATCGAGGCTGCCATTCACCCGCTGGTGGCGGCCGATCGCACCGCGTTCCTGGCCGCAGCCGCCGGTGATCTGGTGGTGCTCGACATTCCCCTGCTGTTCGAGACCGGGGCCGAAGCCGGGCTGGAGGCGACCCTGCTGGTCACCGCCCCCCCGGCGCTGCAACGCGCCCGCGTGTTTGCCCGCCCCGGCATGACCGAGGCCCGGCTCAAAGCCATTCTTGCCCGCCAGATGCCCGACCCCGAAAAACGCGCCCGCGCCACCCATATCATCGAAACCCTGGGGCTGGAGGCGGCGCGACAGGCGGTGCAAGCACTGGTGGCCTATATCCGGGAAGAAAATCATGCGTGAGATTGTGCTCGACACTGAAACCACCGGGCTGGAACCTGCCGAGGGCCATCGCATCGTTGAAATCGGCGCGCTCGAGCTGTTCAATCACATGCCGACCGGCCGCACCTTCCAGCGTTACCTCAATCCCCAGCGCCCGATGCCGAAAGAGGCGTTCGAGGTCCACGGCCTGAGCGATGATTTCCTGCGCGGCCAGCCTCTGTTCAGCGCCATCGCCCGCGATCTTCTTGATTTCATTGGCGAAGCTACACTGGTGATCCACAACGCCGCGTTTGATATGAAGTTCCTCAACGCCGAACTCAAGGCGGCCGGCCTGCCCCCCCTGCCGTTTGCGCGGGCGCTGGACACGGTGGTGATGGCGCGCCAGAAATTCCCCGGCTCGCCCGCCTCGCTCGATGCCCTGTGCCGCCGCTTTGGTGTCAACACCGCGCGTGACAAGCATGGTGCCCTGCTTGACAGCGAAATTCTGGCCGAGGTCTATCTGGAGCTGATCGGCGGGCGGCAACCGAACCTGGTGCTGGCCACCACCGCCCGAAGCCCCGGCACCAAGCCCGGCATCACGCCGGATTGGCGGCCGAAACCGCGCCCGCAGCCCTTGCCCGCGCGGCTTGCAGACGCCGAGTCCGCCGCCCATACAGCCTTGGTGGCCAGTTTGGGCGACGGCGCAATCTGGAAAAAGCGGCTCTGACCGCCGTTACTGGGTGACCTGCGGTGCCGCCGGTTGCTCTTTTTCGGCGGCGCGGCGCGCCAGTTCTTGCCGGTAAAGCGCCAGAAAATCGACCGTGTCCACGTTCAGCGGCGGAAAACCGCCATCGCGCGTCACATCCGAAATGATCCGCCGCACGAAGGGAAACAGCATCCGCGGGCATTCGATCAACAGGAAGGGGTGCAACTGCTCGTCCGCCACGCCTTCGACATGAAAGATGCCGCCGTATTCCAGTTCCAGCAGGAACAGGGTATCGCCATTGACCTTGTTTTTCGAGGTCACGCGGAACTTGGTGATCACTTCATACTGGTGTTCGACGGCGCGCTTGCGCGCGTCAAGACTGACCGCCACCTGAATGTCGGGCTGCACCTCACCGCCGGTCAGGCCCTTCTGTGCCACCATGTTCTCGAACGACATATCGCGCACGAATTGTGCCAGCACGCTCATCTTGACTTGCGGTGGCCCTTCGGGGGCGGCACCATTGGCCTCGGTCATCGGTCTCTCCTGTTCAGCAATCCGGTTTGCGCCGTTTGGTCTGCGGCCTGTCTAGCAGGTCGGATCAGGGGCCTCAATGCCGGGTCCAGTCCGAAGGCCCCGGTTCTCGCGGTGACCCACCGTCGAGATCAATATAGCTGCCATCGATCACGCCGCCTTGTCGGGCTTGCGCCTGGCTGAAAATCACGTGATCCCATTGCACCCGCCGCGCCAGCGCCGCGATCACCGCCCGTCGCACC
>CAYQPD010000002.1:0-60862 GCA_964419305.1 uncultured Rhodobacter sp. | reverse complement strand
GATCGTGACCGAGGCCACCCCGACCCAGCCTGATGCGCCGCAGCTTGCACCCACCGCCTCGGCGCGCCCGAAGCCGCGCCCGGCCCCGGTCGTTGCTGCGGCCGCCCCTGATGTCAGCGCGACCGACGCGGCGGTGGCGGCGGCCTTGGCTGATGCGACCGCTGACGCCACCCCGGCCGCCGTTACCGCGCCCGCTGGCCCACCGATGACGGCGGGCGAAAAGGACGCCCTGCGGCTGGCGGTGCAGCAATGCTGGAACGTCGGCGCGCTGTCGTCGGACGCGTTGCAGGTGACGGTGACGGTCGGCGTCACGGTGGCGCAAAGTGGCGTGCCGGATGCCGGATCGGTGCATATGATCGGTTTTCAGGGCGGCACCGAAGCGGCGGCATTGCAAGCCTATGAGGCCGCGCGGCGGGCGATTTTGCGCTGCGGGGCCAAGGGCTTTCAGTTGCCACCCGAAAAATACGACCAGTGGCGCGAGATCGAGATGGAATTCAACCCGAGCAAAATGAGGATCAAATGACCCGGTTCAGAAACCTCGCGAGCGCATTTGCGCTGACCCTTGCCGGGCTGGCAGGTGCGCCTTTGACCGCGCTGGCGCAAAGCGGCCCGCTGCATATCGTGATCACCGATGGCGTGATCGACCCGCTGCCGTTTGCGGTGCCCGATTTCGTGGCCGAAAACGCCGCGGCAGCCGAGCATGCCGCCAACATCGCCCGGGTGATCGCGTCGGATCTTTCGGGCACCGGGCTGTTTGCCGAAATTCCCGCTGCGGCGCATATCAGCAAGGTCACCAGTTTCGACGCGCCGGTGTCCTACCCCGACTGGAAAGCGATCAACGCCCAGGCGCTGATCACCGGGGCGGTATCGGTTGCGGGCGACCAGATCGTGGTGAAGTTCCGCCTGTTCGACGTGTTTTCCGGCCAGCAACTGGGCGAGGGGTTGCAATTCGCGGGCACCGCGCAAAGCTGGCGGCGGATGGCGCACAAGGTGGCCGATGCCGCCTACAGCCGGATCACCGGCGAGGGCGGCTATTTCGACAGCCGGGTGGTGTTTGTCGCGGAAAGCGGGCCGAAAAATCAGCGCGCCAAGCGGCTGGGGGTGATGGATTACGACGGGGCCAACGTGTCTTACCTCACCGATTCCGCCTCGATCGTGCTGGCCCCGCGCTTTTCGCCGACCGGCGACCGCATCCTGTTCACCAGCTACGCCAGCGGCTTTCCGCAGATCTACCTGATGGATGCGGCCAGCCTGCAAACCCGCAGCCTCGACGAGCAGCCCGGCACCATGACCTTTGCCCCGCGCTTTGCCCCCGATGGCCGCACCGTGGTGTTCAGCCTTGAACGCGGCGGCAATACCGACATCTACACCGTCGATACCGAGACCGGGGCGCTGAACCAGTTGACCAATGCGCCCAGCATCGAAACTGCGCCCAGCTTTTCACCCGATGGCAGCCGGATCGTGTTCGAGTCTGATCGCAGCGGCACCCAGCAGCTTTACATCATGGCGGCAGGCGGCGGCGAGGCGCAGCGCATCTCAAACGGGGCGGGGCGCTATGGCACCCCGGTGTGGTCGCCGCGCGGCGATTACATTGCCTTCACCAAGCAGAACGAGGGCCGGTTTCATATTGGGGTGATGCTGCTCAACGGTCAGGAAGAGCGCCTGCTGACGGCCTCGTTCCTTGACGAAGGCCCGACCTGGGCCCCGAATGGCCGGGTGATCATGTTCACCCGCGAAACGGCGGGCGAAGGCGGACAGCCCGCGCTTTACTCGGTCGATATCAGCGGGCGCAACCTGCGGCAGGTGGCGACCGAGACCCCGGCGTCGGACCCGGCATGGTCGCCGCTGCTGCCGTGAATATGCCGCTGCACCGTGATTCCCAAGGCTGCCGAGACCTGCTATGTTTGCGCCAACGATCCTCTTTCAGGAAGGAATCCCCGATGTCTCATGTTTCAACAGCCGTGCTTCTGGTGGCGGCGCTGGCGCTTGCTGCCTGCAACAACCCCGACCGCTACGGCACTGGCGGAGCCGGTGCCGGGGGGATCGACAGCACCGGCCTTGGCGGGGCGAACGACCCCACATCGGTGGCCTATTTCAACCAGACCGTCGGTGACCGGGTGCTGTTCGCGGTTGATCAAAGCAGCCTTGATGATGCCGCCCGCGCCACCCTGGCGGGGCAGGCGCGCTGGCTGATGACCAACGGCGATTACGCCGTCATCATCGAAGGCCATGCCGACGAGCAGGGCACCCGCGAATACAACCTCGCCCTTGGCGCGCGGCGCGCCTCGGCGGTGCAGGACTTTCTGATTTCGCAAGGGGTCGCCGCCAGCCGGATGCGGACCGTAAGCTATGGCAAGGAGCGCCCGATCGAGGTCTGCTCGGTTGAGGCCTGCTATTCGAAGAACCGCCGTGCGGTCACGGTGCTGAGCCAGGGCGCGGGGGCCTGAGGTCATGTGGCGGGTTCTGACGCTGGTATTGGTGCTGCTGCCCGGCTTGGCGCAGGCCGAAGGTCAGGCGCAGACGCTGGCCGACATCCGGGCCGAACTGGCGGCGCTGAGTGCCGAGTTCAACGCCCTGAAGCAGGAACTGGTCACCACCGGGGCGGCGCAATCGGGGGCGGCCGGGGGCGACCCCTTGCTGCGGCTGGACGCGATCGAGGCGGCGCTGGTCGCGCTGACGGCCAAGACCGAGGTGGTCGATCTGCGCCTGAACAAGGTGGTGGTTGACGGCACCAACCGGGTCGGTGATCTTGAGTTCCGCCTGACCGAGCTTGAGGGTGGCGATGTGGCCGCCCTTGGACCGACGCCAACGCTGGGGGGCGATGCGGGCACCGTGCCGTCGCCGCTGGCCCCGGTGGCGGGGACCGGCGCGGTCGAACTGGCCGATCAGGAACAGGCAGATTTCGACCGGGCCCGGGCGGTGCTCGATGCCGGTGACTTTCGCGCCGCCGCGGACCAGTTTGCGACCTTTGCCCAGACCTATACCGGGGGCCCCCTGACGTTCGAGGCGCATTTTCTGCGCGGCGAGGCGTTAAGCCAGTTGGGCGAAACCGCCAACGCGGCGCGGGCCTATCTCGACAGCTTTTCCGGCGCGCCAAACGGGCCGCGGGCGGGCGAGGCGCTGGTCAGGCTGGGGCAGGCGCTGGGCAAGCTGGGGCAGGTGCCCGAGGCTTGCGTGACGCTGACCGAGGTCGGCACCCGGTTCCCCGGCAGTCAGGCGGCGCTTGACGCCGGGGTGGCAATGCAGGGGTTGGGCTGTTTGTGATCGCTGCGGTGCGGCAGCGGTTTCTGCAAGGCCTGGGGGATGCGGTGGCGCAACCTCTGGGCCTTGCGGTTTCCGGGGGGGGCGATTCGATCGCCCTGCTGCATCTTGCGGTGCAGGCCGGGCTTGCGGTGCGGGTGGCCACGGTGGACCACGGCCTGCGCCTTGAGTCCGCCGCCGAGGCGGATCAGGTGGCGCGCATCTGTGCCGGTCTCAAGGTGCCGCACACGGTGCTGCGCTGGCAGGGCTGGGATCGGCGCGGCAACTTGCAGGATCAGGCGCGCCGCGCGCGCTACCGGCTGCTGGCGGATTGGGCGCGGGGCTGCGGGCTGGGCGCGGTGGTGCTGGCCCATACATGCGACGATCAGGCCGAGACCTTCGTGATGCGGCTGGCGCGCGGGGCGGGGGTCGATGGTCTGGCCGCCATGCCGGTGCGGCGCCTGAGCCAGGGGATCACTTGGCTGCGCCCCTTGCTGACGGTCGGGCGGGCCGAGTTGCGCGCCTGGCTGACCGGGCAGGGTTTGCCTTGGGTCGAGGACCCGAGCAACGACGACGCGCACTACCACCGGGTGCGGGTGCGCAAGGCGCTGGGCACTCTGGCGGCGGTGGGGATCGACGCGCCGACGCTGGCGCATGTGGCCGGGCATCTGGCGCAGGTGCGCGCGGCGCTGGATGTGCAGGTGATGGCCGCAGTTCGGCAGTTTTCCCGCACCCTGGCGGGCGACGTGGTGCTGGATGCGGCGTGCCTGACCGAGCTGCCGCCCGAAATTCTGCGCCGGTTGCTGCGCGCGGCGCTGATCTGGGTGGCCTCAAGCGAATATGGCCCGCGCGGCGCGGCGCTGGCGCGACTGATCGCGGCGGTGCAGGCCGGACAGACGGCGACCTTGCTGGGGTGCCGGGTACTGGTCGGGCGCGGCGTGGTTCGGGTGACGCGGGAATGGCAGGCGGTGCGCGATGTGGTGGCCGAGCCGGGGGCGCTGTGGGATCGGCGCTGGCAGGTGAGCGGGCCGCAGGCCAAGGGCTTGCAGGTGCGGGCGCTGGGCGAAGCGGGGCTAGCGCACTGTCCGTTGTGGCGCACCACTGGCCTGCCTCGGGCCAGCCTGCTGGCCTCGCCCGCGCTGTGGCGGGGGGGCGATCTGGTGGCGGCACCGCTGGCCGGGCGTCCCGACGGTTGGCAGGCCGAAACCGTCGGCGGCGGGCAGGCTTTTCATCTTTCCGTTTTATCGCATTGAACCGCCGCGAGTTATCTCTATCTTAAGAGACAAAGCTGCAAGCCATGGGCAAGGCGGCACCGCAAGGAGACTGTTCGTGGGTAATGCACGAAATATCGCGTTCTGGGTCGTTCTGTTCCTGCTGATCCTGGCGCTGTTCAACCTGTTCAGTGGCGGCACGACCACCAGCGCCTCGCGCGGCTTGTCCTATTCGGAATTCATCGCGCGGGTGGATGCGGGCGAGGTGACCAGTGTCACCCTCGACGGCGAGCGGGTGCTGGTGCGCGGCAAGGACGGGGTGCAGTATCAGACCGTGCGCCCGGTCGCCGAAGACATCACCCAGCAACTGATCGCCAAGGGCGTCGAGGTGCGGGTGGAACCGCAAGAGCAATCGGGGATCTTTTCGCTGATCAGCCTGTGGCTGCCGTTCATCCTGCTGATCGGCATCTGGATTTTCTTCATGAACCGGATGCAGGGCGGCGGCAAGGGCGGGGCAATGGGGTTCGGCAAATCGCGCGCCAAGCTGCTGACCGAAAAGCATGGCCGGGTGACGTTCGATGATGTGGCCGGTATCGACGAGGCCAAGGAAGAGCTTGAGGAAATCGTCGAATTCCTGCGCAACCCGCAGAAATACAGCCGTCTGGGCGGCAGGATTCCGAAAGGGGCGTTGCTGGTCGGCCCGCCCGGCACCGGCAAGACCTTGCTGGCGCGGGCGATTGCGGGCGAGGCCGGAGTGCCGTTCTTCACCATCTCGGGCTCGGATTTCGTCGAGATGTTCGTGGGCGTCGGTGCCAGCCGGGTGCGCGACATGTTCGAGCAGGCCAAGAAGAACGCGCCCTGCATCGTGTTCATCGACGAAATTGATGCGGTCGGGCGGGCGCGGGGCGTCGGCATGGGCGGCGGCAATGACGAACGCGAACAGACCCTGAACCAGTTGCTGGTCGAGATGGACGGGTTCGAGGCCAATGAGGGCGTGATCATCGTGGCCGCCACCAACCGCAAGGACGTGCTTGACCCGGCGCTGCTGCGCCCCGGTCGGTTCGACCGCATGATCCATGTCCCCAACCCCGACATCAAGGGCCGCGAAAAGATCCTTGGGGTGCATGCCCGCAAGGTGCCGATCGGCCCCGATGTCGATCTGCGCATCATCGCGCGCGGCTGCCCCGGCTTTTCCGGGGCGGATCTTGCCAACCTGGTGAACGAGGCCGCGCTGACCGCCGCGCGGGTAGGTCGCCGCATGGTGACGATGATCGATTTCGAGAATGCCAAGGACAAGGTGATGATGGGGTCCGAGCGCCGCTCGATGGTGCTGACCGCCGACCAGAAGGAAAAGACCGCCTATCACGAGGCCGGCCACGCCATCGTCGGCATGAACATGCCCAAGTGCGATCCGGTTTACAAAGCCACCATCATTCCGCGCGGCGGCGCGCTGGGGATGGTGGTCAGCCTGCCGGAATTGGACCGCCTCAGCATGCACAAGGATGAGGCCAAGCAGAAGATCACCATGACCATGGCGGGCAAGGCCGCCGAGATCATCAAGTATGGCGAGGAAGGCGTGTCGTCCGGCCCGGTTGGCGACATCCAGCAGGCCTCAAGTCTGGCGCGCGCCATGGTGATGCGCTGGGGGATGTCGGATGTGATCGGCAACATTGATTACTCGGAAGCGCACGAAGGCTATACCGGCAACACCGGGGGCTTCTCGGTTTCAGCCGAAACCAAGACGGTGATCGAGCAGGAAGTGAAGCGCCTGATCGACGAAGGCTATCAGACGGCGCGTCAGGTTCTGCTGGAAAAGGCCGAGGATTTCGAGCGCCTGGCCAAGGGCTTGCTGGAATACGAGACGCTGACCGGCGACGAGATCCGCAAGGTGATCGCGGGCGAGCCACTCGGCGGCGACGATGATGCGGGTAGCTCGTCTTCGGGCGGCGGGGTGGTCTCGCTGGCAGCCATTCCGAAGACCAAACCGAAGGTGGCCAAACCGGAAGCCGGGTTGAAGCCCGAACCCTCGGCCTGAGGCAGCCCTAAGCCGAACCGCAAGCGCTGGCACCGATGCCTTCGGTGCCAGCGCTTGCGTTTTGGGGCGCAGCCCGATCGGCTTGGCGAATTTGCGACCTGAGAGGTCGCAATCATTCCTGTGGCTTGCGCCCGGTGCCGTTATGTCAGACCAAACGGCGCGCGGGCGGGTGCCCACAGGGAGAACTACATGGCTTTCAAGACCGATATCGAAATCGCACGCGAAGCGAAGAAGTTGCCGATCATGCAGATCGGGGCCAAGCTTGGCATTCCGGAAGAACACCTGCTGCCCTATGGCCACGACAAGGCCAAGGTCGGGCAGGACTTCATCCGCTCGCTTGAGCACCGTCCGATGGGCAAGCTGGTGCTGGTGACGGCGATGACCCCGACCCCGGCGGGCGAAGGCAAGACCACCACCACGGTGGGTCTGGTCGATGGCCTGAACCGGATCGGCAAACGGGCCGTGGTCTGCATCCGCGAGGCCAGTCTCGGCCCGAACTTCGGCATGAAGGGCGGGGCGGCGGGGGGCGGCCTGAGCCAGGTCGTGCCGATGGAAGAGATGAACCTGCACTTCACCGGCGATTTCCACGCCATCACCAGCGCCCACAACCTGCTGGCGGCGATGATCGACAACCATATCTACTGGGGCAATGGCCTGGCGATCGACGAGCGCCGCATCGTCTGGCGCCGGGTGATGGACATGAACGACCGCGCCCTGCGCGACATCGTGGTCAACCTGGGCGGCGTCGCCAACGGCTTTCCGCGTCAGACCGGGTTTGACATCACGGTGGCGTCCGAGGTCATGGCGATCCTGTGCCTGTCGAACGATCTGGCCGATCTCGAAAAACGGCTGGGCGACATCGTGGTGGCCTATACCCGCGACAAGCATCCGATCACCTGCCGCGATCTCAAGGCCGACGGTGCGATGACGGTGCTCTTGAAGGACGCGATGCAACCGAACCTGGTGCAGACGCTGGAAAACAACCCGGCTTTCGTGCACGGCGGGCCGTTTGCCAATATCGCGCACGGCTGCAACTCGGTGATTGCCACCCGGACCGCGCTGCGGTTGGGCGAATATGTGGTGACCGAAGCCGGGTTCGGGGCTGATCTTGGCGCCGAGAAGTTCTTCGACATCAAGTGCCGCAAGGCCGGCCTTGCGCCTGCGGCGGTGGTGATCGTGGCCACTGTGCGGGCGTTGAAGATGCACGGCGGCGTGCTGAAGGCCGATCTGGGTGCCGAAAACGTGGCCGCGGTGACCAAGGGTTGCCCGAACCTTGGCCGGCACATCGCCAACGTCAAAAGCTTCGGCGTGCCGGTGGTGGTGGCGATCAACCACTTCTTCAGCGACACCGATGCCGAAATCACGGCGGTAAAAGATTACGTCGCCGGGCAGGGGGCCGAGGGCATTCTGTGCAAGCACTGGGCGCTTGGCTCGGCCGGGATCGAGGATCTGTCGCACAAGGTGGTGGCGCTGGCGGAAAGTGGTGCTGCCAATTTCGCGCCGCTCTACCCCGACGCGATGCCACTGTTCCACAAGATCGAGACCATCGCCAAGCGCATCTACCGCGCCGACGAGGTGCTGGCCGACAAGTCGATCCGCGACCAGTTGAAGGCGTGGGAGGTGGCCGGTTACGGCAATCTGCCGATCTGCATGGCCAAGACTCAATACAGCTTTACCAGCGACCCGGCGATCAAGGGCGCGCCCGATGGCTACGCGATGCCGATCCGCGAAGTGCGGCTTTCGGCCGGGGCGGGGTTCATCGTGGCGATCTGCGGCGAGATCATGACCATGCCCGGTCTGCCGCGGGTGCCTGCGGCCGAGACCATCCGGCTCAATGCCGATGGCAATGTCGAGGGGCTGTTCTAGCCGGGGCGTCGCGGCATCTTGACCTTGGCGATCCCGCCGCCCAGAAGGTGGCGGGACCGATCATGGGAGAGCGGCGTGAAAGCCCCGAAGGATTGCCGCACGATGCAGGATCTGCGCGCCCAGATCGACGCGCTCGACGCCGAACTCGTGGCGCTGATGGCCCGCCGCGCGACCTACATCGACCGCGCGATTGACCTCAAGCCGGGCGAGGGGCTGCCCGCCCGGATCGACGAGCGGGTGGAAGATGTGGTGGCCAGGGTGCGGGCGCGGGCGCTGGCCGTGGGGCTCGACCCCGATCTGGTCGAGGCCCTGTGGCGGCGTCTGATCGACTGGTCGATCGCGCGCGAAGAAGTTGTTCTGGGGCCGGGTGCCCCGCCAGGGAGGCACGATGACGGTGAAGATCATTGACGGCAAGGCGTTTGCGGCGCGGGTGCGCGGGCAGGTGGCGGATCACGTCGCGCGGCTGAAGGCCGAGCACGGGCTGGTGCCAGGGCTGGCGGTGGTGCTGGTGGGCGAAGACCCGGCCAGCCAGGTTTATGTGGGCGCCAAGGGCAAGCACACGGTCGAGGTCGGAATGGTCTCTATCGAACACAAGATGGCTGTCGACACCTCCGAGGCCGATCTGCTGGCGCTGATCGCGCGCCTGAACGCCGATCCGGAAATTCACGGCATAATCGTGCAGTTGCCGCTGCCACCTCATCTGAATTCCGATCTGGTGATCAACAGCATTGATCCGGCCAAGGACGTGGACGGCTTTCACATCTCGAACGTCGGGCTGTTGGGCACCGGGCAGAAAAGCATGGTGCCCTGCACCCCGCTGGGCTGCCTGATGATGCTGCGCGATCATCTTGGCAAGTTGTCGGGGCTGAATGCGGTGGTGGTCGGGCGCAGCAACATCGTCGGCAAGCCGATGGCGCAACTGCTGCTGGGCGACAGTTGCACCGTGACCATCGCCCACTCGCGCACCCGCGATCTGCCGGCGGTGTGCCGGGGTGCCGACATTCTGGTGGCGGCGGTGGGGCGGCCCGAGATGATCACCGGCGACTATGTGAAACCGGGGGCCACGGTGATTGATGTCGGCATCAATCGGATTCAGCGCGACGGCAAGTCGCGGCTGGTGGGCGATGTCGAATTTGCCTCCGCCAGCGCGGTGGCCGGGGCGATCACGCCGGTGCCGGGTGGGGTGGGGCCGATGACCATCGCTTGTCTTCTGGCCAATACCCTGACCGCCTTCTGTCGTGCCAAGGGGCTGCCCGAGCCCGAAGGGCTGACCGCCTGAGGTCAGGCGATCCCATAATCAGCTTGCGGATCAGACCCGCCGCCCCTATCCAGACGCCATGAAAATACTGTTTCTGGGCGATGTGATGGGGCGCGCGGGGCGCAGCGCGGTGGCCGAGCGGCTGCCGGGGCTGCGCGCCGAATGGGGCCTCGATTTTGTCGTGGTCAATGGCGAGAACGCCAGTTCCGGCATGGGGCTGACGGCCAGCCACGCCAAGGGCCTGCTGGATGCGGGGGCCGATTGCGTGACCCTGGGCGATCACGCTTTCGATCAAAAGGACATGCTGCAATTCATCGAGACCGAGCCGCGGGTGCTGCGGCCGCTGAATTTTGCCCGCGCCGCACCGGGCAAGGGGGCGCGGCTGTTTACCGCCAGCGACGGGCGCAAGGTGCTGGTGGTGCAGGCGCTGGGGCAGGTGTTCATGAAACGCCCGTTCGATGACCCCTTCAGTGCGGTCGAGGCGGTGCTGAACGCGCATCCCCTTGGCGGCATGGCGCAGGCGGTGGTGGTGGACATGCACTGCGAGGCGACCTCGGAAAAGATGGCGATGGGGCATTGGTGCGACGGCCGCGCCAGTCTGGTGGTGGGCACCCACACCCATGTGCCGACCGCCGATGCGATGATCCTGCCGGGCGGCTGCGGCTATCTGTCCGATGCCGGGATGTGTGGCGACTACAACTCGGTGATCGGGATGGAAAAGCTCGAGCCAATGCGGCGCTTTGTCACCGGCATGGCCAAGACCCGGTTCGAGCCCGCCAATGGAGCCGCGACCCTCGCCGGGGTTTATGTCGAGACCGATGATCGGACCGGGCGGGCGCAAAAGATCGCCCCGGTCCGGATCGGTGGACGGCTGGCCGAGGCGCGACCTTGAGCGGATGGCACTGCGCATCTTGCGGCCAGACAACAACCCGCTTGACCCCGAGGCAGGTTCTGCCGCCATATCCTGCGTGAGCTGGAGAGATGATGCTCGGAATTGATCTGGACCCCACCGTTTCGGCCTGGCTTGCCATTGCCATCGTGCTGGGGATGCTGGTGCTGTTCGTGCGTGAGGTCTTTCCGGTCGAGGTCACGGCGATTGCCGGGGCCGCGCTGATGCTGGTGCTGGGCATTCTGCCGCAGGCGGATGCGGTCAGCGCGCTGTCGAACCCGGCACCGTGGACGATTGCGGCGATGTTCATCATCGTGGGCGGGCTGGTGCGCACCGGCGCGCTGGACTGGGTGACGCAGTTCGCGGTGCGCCACGCCAAGGCGCGACCCAAGGCGACGCTGGCCTGGCTGGCGGTGACGATCATCGCGATGTCGGCCTTCATGAACAACACCCCGATCGTGGTGGTGATGATTCCGATCTTCATGCAACTGGCCAGGGAGATGCAGCTTTCTCCGTCCAAGCTGATGATTCCGCTCAGCTATCTTTCGATTGTCGGGGGCACGATCACGCTGATCGGCACCTCGACCAACATTCTGGTCGATGGCGTCGCGACCGAGCACGGGCTGGCCCCGTTCACGATCTTCGAGATCACCCCGCTGGGGCTGTGCATGGCGGTGGTGACACTGACCTATCTGGCGGTGGCGGCACCCCGGCTGCTGCCGGATCGCGCCAGCATGAGCCTGCTGCTGGCCGGGCGCTCGCCGATGAAGTTCTTCACCGAAGTGGCGGTGCCCGATGGCAGCGGCCTGATCGGCTGCAAGGTCGAGGCGGTGCAGCTTTTCAAGCGCGACAATCTGCGGGTGGTCGATGTGCTGCGCGGGGATGCCAGCTTGCGGCGAAATCTGGCCGAGGTCGTGCTGGAAGCGGGCGACCGGGTGGTGCTGCGCACCCCGATGTCCGAGGTGCTGGGGCTGCAAGCCAGCAAGGAACTGCGGCTGGTGGACAAGCTCAGCTCGGTGCAGACCACCACGGTCGAGGTGCTGATCACGCCGGGTTGCCGGATGGTGGGCCAGACGCTGGGCTCGATGCGGCTGCGCAGGCGTTATGGCGTCTATCCGCTGGCCGCGCACCGGCGCAACCAGAACATCGGGCGGCAGCTTGACGATCTGGTGGTGCAGGTCGGCGACACCCTGCTGCTGGAAGGGGCGGCGGACGATATCCAGCGCCTCGCCGCCGACATGGAACTGGTCGATATCTCGACCCCGTCCGAGCGCGCCTATCGCCGCCGCCATGCCCCGATCGTGATTGCGGCGCTGGCGGCGGTGGTGGGTCTGGCGGCGCTGAACGTGGCCCCGATCCTGATTCTGGCGATGATCGGGGTGGCCGTGGTGCTGGTGACCGGCTGCATCGACGCCGACGAGGCTTTCGAGTTTATCGATGGCCGTTTGCTGGCGATGATCTTCGCCATGCTGGCGGTCGGGGCGGGGCTGGACCATTCGGGCGCGGTGCAACTGCTGGTCGATCGGGTGGCCCCGCTGATGCAGGGCCTGCCACCGTTTGCCACGATCTTTGTGGTTTATGCCCTGACATCGCTGCTGACCGAAATGGTCAGCAACAACGCGGTGGCGGTGATCCTTACACCGATTGCAATCGGGCTGGCGGCGGCGCTTGGGGTTGATCCGCGGCCCTTCGTGGTGGCGGTGATGTTCGGGGCCTCGGCCAGTTTTGCCACCCCGATCGGCTATCAGACCAACACCCTGGTTTACGGCCCGGGCGGCTATCGCTTCAGCGATTTCCTGCGCATCGGGGTGCCGATGAACATTCTGATGATGCTGGTGATGAGCACCCTGATCCCGCTTTTCTTTCCGTTCTGAGGTCGGGGTTGCGATTTACCCGGCGGGCGGCGTATATGCGCATGAAACCGCAATCTGAGGATCGGAGAGGGTCATGTCGGGCCATTCGAAATGGGCGAACATCCAGCACCGCAAGGGCAAGCAGGACAAGATTCGTGCCAAGATGTTTTCCAAGCTGTCCAAGGAAATCACCGTGGCCGCCAAGATGGGCGAGCCTGATCCCGACAAGAACCCGCGCTTGCGGCTGGCGGTGAAGGCGGCAAAGTCGGTGTCGATGCCCAAGGACGTGATCGACCGCGCGATCAAGAAGTCGCAACTGGGCGACGCCGCCGATTACACCGAGATCCGCTACGAGGGTTATGCCCCGAACGGCATCGCGATCATCGTCGAGGCGCTGACCGACAACCTGAACCGCACCGCCAGCAATGTGCGCAGCTATTTCACCAAGTCGGGCGGCAATCTGGGCACCACCGGCTCGGTGGCGCATTCGTTCGACCGGGTCGGCGAGATCTCGTATCCCGTCAGCGCCGGATCGGCCGATGACGTGATGATGGCGGCGCTGGATGCCGGGGCGGATGATGTCGAATCCGACGAGGACGGCCACTGGATCTATTGCGCGGTCGAGGCGCTGAACGCGGTTTCGGACGCGCTGGAAAAGGCGCTGGGCGAATCGACCGAGTCCAAGCTGATCTGGAAACCGCAGGCCCCGACCGTGCTTGACCTTGAGACCGCGACCAAGGTGTTGAAGCTGGTCGAGTTGCTGGAAGACGACGACGACGTGCAGGATGTCACCGGCAATTTCGACATTCCCGAGGATGTCGCGGCGCTGATCGAGGCCTGATCCGGGCACCGGGGCGCTCTTCCCTTCCTGGCGGTCGGTCATCGCTGGTCGCGGTGCCAATGGGGGCGCGCGGTCGCGGGTGATCACCGGGGCCAAGGCGATTCTTCATCCAGCCCCGAAAGATCAACTGGAAGGATGCTGTGGAGTTTGGCATGGCACGCACAGTTGCAGGGGTGGCACATGGGGCAGGCGCTGATTTCGGGTTATCTGGTGTCGCTGTCGTTGATTGCGGCGATCGGGGCGCAGAATGCCTTTGTGCTGCGCCAGGGCTTGCGGCGCGAGCATGTGCTGGCGGTGGTGCTGGTCTGTGCCGGGTCGGACGCGGTGCTGATCGCAATGGGGGTCGCAGGCTTCGGCGCGGTGTCGGCGCTGGTGCCGTGGCTGGGTCAGGCGATGCGTTGGGGCGGCGCGGGGTTTCTGGCGGTTTACGGGGCACTGCGGTTTCAGGCTGCCTGGCGGGGTGGTGAGGCGCTGGTGGCGGGGGCGGGGGGCGCGGTGCCGCTGGGGCGGGTGCTGGCGACCTGTCTGGTGCTGACCTGGGCCAACCCGCATGTCTATCTCGACACGCTGGTGCTGCTGGGCTCGATTGCCGCGCAATACGCGCCGCACGGGCTGTGGTTCGGGATCGGGGCAGCGGCGGGGTCGTTCAGTTTCTTTGCCGCACTGGGGTTTGGCGCGCGGCTGCTGGCCCCGCTGTTCGCGCGACCGGGGGCCTGGGTGGTGCTGGAGGTGGTGGTGGGCTGCACCATGTGGGCGATCGCCGCCGGGCTGATGCTGGGCTGAGGCGCTGCCAGGCGAGTATTTGAGCAAAGAAGAAGGCGGGTGGGCTTGTCAATCGGCGGTGGATCGGATCAGTGAGCAGGATGAGTGATCCGTCTGCCAGGCCGGTCGATCTGGGGCATCCTGTGGCGGGGATGGCCTGGATGCTGGCGTCGGGGCTGAGTTTTGTCGCGGTGACCGGGATCGTGCGCTATCTCGGCACCGCCTTGCCGGCCGCCGAAGCAGCTTTCATCAGGTTCGGCTTTGGCGTGGTGTTTCTGCTGCCCGCATTGCGGGCGATCTGGCGCGACGGGTTTGCGCCGGGCGCGCTGGCGCTGTTTGGCTGGCGCGGGGCGGCGCATACTGCGGCGGTGATCTGCTGGTTCTATGCCATGGCGCGCATCCCGGTGGCCGAGGTGACGGCGATCGGGTATCTCAACCCGGTGCTGGTGACGCTGGGGGCGGCGCTGTTCTTTGGCGAGGTGCTGGCGCTGCGGCGGCTGGTGGCGATCGGGGTCGCGGTGGTGGGCGCGCTGATCGTGCTGCGGCCGGGGCTGCGCGAGGTGACCTCGGGCCATTTCGCGCAACTGGCGGCGGCGTTCTTCTTTGCCGGATCGTATCTGTTCGCGAAGCGGCTGAGCAGATCGGAAAGTGCCACGCGGGTGGTGGCGATGATGTCGGTCTCGGTCACGCTGGGGCTGGCCCCGTTCGCGCTGTGGGTCTGGGTGCCGGTATCCATGGTGCAACTGGGGTGGCTGGCGCTGGTGGCGGGGTTTGCCACCCTGGGGCATTACTGCATGACACGGGCGTTCGGGGCGGCACCACTGGCGGTGACGCAGCCGGTGACGTTTCTGCAACTGGTGTGGGCGACGCTTTTGGGAGCGCTGGTGTTCGGCGAGGGGGTGGACCCTTTCGTGCTGGTCGGTGGCGGCACCATCATCGCCGCGATCAGCTACATCACCTGGCGCGAGGCGATGGTGAAGCGGCGGCTGGTGACCCCGGCGGTCGCGGCGACCAGGGGCTAGCCGAGGCTGCGCGCCTGCGCTATGCGGAAGCGAGGCGTTTTCGGGTAGGGGCAGATGAAGATTGCGATGATCGGAACCGGCTATGTCGGGTTGGTGTCGGGGGTGTGTTTTTCGGATTTCGGGCATGATGTGGTTTGCGTTGACAAGGACGCGGCCAAGATCGCGCGCTTGCAGGCGGGCGAGGTGCCGATTTTCGAACCGGGGCTGGAGGATCTGCTGGCCAGGAACGTCGCCTCGGGGCGGCTGGCGTTCAGCGTTGATCTGGCCGCAGCGGTGGCGGGGGCGGATGCGGTGTTCATCGCGGTCGGCACCCCCACCCGGCGCGGCGATGGCCATGCCGATCTGAGCTATGTGATGGCGGCGGCGGACGAGATCGGGCGCGCGCTGACCGGCTACGGCGTGGTGGTGACCAAATCGACGGTGCCGGTCGGCACCAACCGCCGGGTGGCCGAGGTGGTGGCGGCGGCGCATCCGGGTGCCGAGTTCGATGTCGCCTCGAATCCCGAGTTTCTGCGCGAGGGGGCGGCGATTGATGACTTCATGCGCCCTGACCGGGTCGTGGTGGGGGTAGAATCCGAGCGCGCGCAGAAGGTGATGGCGGAGATCTATCGCCCGCTGTTCCTGCGCGAGTTTCCGGTGGTGTTCACCGGGCTTGAATCGGCCGAGATGATCAAATACGCGGCCAATGCCTTTCTTGCCACCAAGATCACCTTCATCAACGAGATCGCCTCCTTGTGTGAGCGGGTCGGGGCCGACATCAAGGCGGTGGCGAAAGGCATGGGGCTGGATGGCCGCATCGGCAACAAGTTCCTGCATGCCGGGCCGGGCTATGGCGGATCATGTTTTCCGAAAGATACCAAGGCGCTGGCGCGGATGGGGCAGGAACATGCGGTGCCGATGCAGATCACCGAGACGGTGATCAAGGTCAACGACGAAATCAAGCGCCGGATGATCGACAAGATTGTTGATCTTTGCGATGGCGCGGTCAGCGGCAAGATCATCGCGGTGCTCGGGGTGACGTTCAAGCCCAACACCGACGACATGCGCGAGGCGCCCAGCCTGACCATCGTGCCCGCGCTGGTGGGGGCGGGGGCGCGGGTGCGGCTGGTGGACCCCGAGGGGCGGCGCGAGGGCGAGGCGCTGCTGCCGGGGGCGAAATGGGTCGAGAACCCCTATCAGGCGGTGCAGGGGGCCGATCTGGTGGTGATTCTGACTGAGTGGAATGAATTCCGCGCCCTTGATCTGGCCAAGCTGGGGCGCAAGATGGCGGTGCCGCGGATGGCCGATCTGCGCAACATTTATGCCGAGGCCGAGGTGCTGGCGGCGGGATTCGAGACCTATGTCGGGGTTGGCCGCTAACGGCGCGCCGATCAGGGGGCAACCCGCACAAGGGGCCGGATTCTAGCGCAAACGGTCAAAACGTCGCAGAATTTGGGCCCCGCAGGGGGGTGTTTTTGGAAAGGTTCGAGGTTGCAGCGCGAAAACGCCTCTGCTACACCGCCGCTCAATCGGGGTGCACGCGCGCCGGTATGCGCAAGATTGTTTCTCGGACCGGTGCGCCACTGTGCGGGAACGGGTCCATGACATCGGAAGGGTTGACGTGTCGGAACCAGCTTCGATCTCATCCGGCATTGCCGCGCGTTATGCCACCGCCATTTTCGATCTGGCCCGGGAAGCGGGCGCGCTGACCGCGCTTGCAGCGGACATTGACGCGCTTGAGGCGGCTTTGGCCGCCAGTGCCGATCTGCGCGGGGTGGTGGCATCACCGCTGTTGTCGCGCGCCGATCAGCAGCGCGCGATTGTCGCGGTGGCCAAAGCGATGGGGCTTTCGCTGATTGCCAGCAATACCCTGGCGCTGATGGCGCAAAAACGCCGCCTGTTCGTGCTGCCGCAGATGATTGCCGATGTGCGGGCGCGGATTGCCGAGGAAAAAGGCGAAATGACTGCCGAAGTGACGGCGGCCACGAAGCTGACTGCCGCCCAGTCAAAGCAACTGGCCGCCACGCTGAAAGCGCGTTTCGGCAAGGATGTGAAACTGAAAACCGCCGTCGATGGCTCGCTGATCGGTGGCCTTGTTGTCAAGCTGGGCTCGATCATGATCGACACCTCGATCAAGGCAAAGCTTGCCGCGCTCCAGAATTCAATGAAAGAGGTCGGATAAATGGGTATCCAAGCTGCTGAGATCTCTGCGATCCTCAAAGAGCAGATCAAGAATTTCGGCATGGATGCCGAGGTGGCCGAAGTGGGCCGCGTGCTGTCGGTCGGCGACGGGATTGCCCGCGTCCATGGGCTGGACAACGTGCAGGCCGGCGAGATGGTCGAATTCCCCGGCGGCATTCGCGGCATGGCGCTGAACCTTGAGACCGACAACGTCGGTATCGTGATCTTCGGCGATGACCGCGCCATCAAGGAAGGCGATGTCGTCAAGCGCACCAAGTCGATCGTGGACGTGCCGGCCGGTGACGCCCTGCTGGGGCGGGTGGTCGATGGTCTGGGCAACCCGATCGACGGCAAGGGTCCGATCGCATTCAGCGAGCGCCGGGTGGCCGACGTCAAGGCTCCCGGCATCATCCCGCGCCAGTCGGTGAATGAACCGATGGCGACCGGGCTCAAGTCGGTCGATGCGATGATCCCGATCGGCCGCGGCCAGCGCGAGCTGATCATCGGCGACCGCCAGACCGGCAAGACCGCGATTGCGCTTGATACCATTCTGAACCAGAAGTCCTACAACGCGGCGGCGGGCGACGACGAGTCGAAGAAACTTTACTGCATCTACGTGGCAATCGGGCAGAAGCGCTCGACCGTGGCGCAACTGGTCAAGAAGCTGGAAGAGACCGGCGCGATCGACTACACCATCGTGGTCGCGGCCACCGCCTCGGACCCCGCCCCGATGCAGTTCCTGGCCCCCTATTCGGCCACCGCGATGGCAGAGTTTTTCCGCGACAACGGCCGTCACGCGCTGATCATCTTCGACGATCTTTCCAAGCAGGCGGTGGCTTACCGCCAGATGTCGCTGCTGCTGCGCCGCCCGCCGGGGCGTGAAGCCTATCCGGGCGACGTGTTCTACCTGCACTCGCGTCTGCTGGAGCGGTCGGCCAAGCTCAACAAGGAGCATGGCGGCGGCTCGCTGACAGCGCTGCCGATCATCGAGACCCAGGGCGGCGACGTGTCGGCGTTCATTCCGACCAACGTGATCTCGATCACCGACGGCCAGATCTTCCTGGAAACCGAGCTGTTCTATCAGGGCATCCGACCGGCCGTGAACACCGGTCTGTCGGTCAGTCGGGTGGGGTCGAGCGCGCAGACCGATGCGATGAAATCGGTGGCTGGCGCGATCAAGCTGGAGCTGGCGCAGTATCGCGAAATGGCGGCTTTTGCCCAGTTCGGCTCGGATCTTGACGCCTCGACCCAGGCTTTGCTGAACCGCGGCGCGCGCCTGACCGAGCTGATGAAGCAGGCGCAATATTCGCCGCTGACCAACGCCGAGATTGTCTGCGTGATCTTCGCGGGCACCCACGGCTTTCTTGACAAGGTGGCGGTGCGCGATGTGGTCCGGTTCGAGGCCGGGTTGCTCAAGCATCTGCGCGCCAACAGCGCCGATCTGCTGGCCGACATCACGACCAACGACCGCAAGGTCAAGGGCGAGCTGGAGACCAAGATCAAGGCGGCGATTGACGCATTTGCGAAAGACTTCGCCTGACGGCGGGGGAGGGAACCAGGTAGATGCCCAGCCTCAAGGATCTGAAGAACCGGATCGGCAGCGTCAAGAACACGCGCAAGATCACCAAGGCGATGCAAATGGTCGCGGCGGCGAAACTGCGCCGCGCCCAGGATGCTGCCGTGGCCGCCCGGCCCTATGCCGAGCGCATGATTGCGGTGATGGCGGGGCTGTCGGCCTCGGTGATCAATGCCGGGGCGGCACCGCAGTTGCTGGCCGGGACCGGCAGCGAAAAGGTGCACCTGCTGGTGGTGATGACCGCCGAGCGCGGGCTGTGCGGTGGGTTCAACTCGTCGATCGTGCGGCTGGCGAAGGCGCAGATCAACGCGTTGCTGGCGGCGGGCAAGACGGTCAAGATCCTGACCGTCGGCAAGAAGGGTCGCGAGCAGTTGCGGCGCGAGTATGCCAGCCATTTCGTCGGCCACATCGACCTGTCGGATGTCAAGCGCATGGGCTACACCAACGCCACCGCGATTGCGCAGGACATTCTGGCGCGGTTTGCCGGCGGCGAGTTCGACGTGGCGACGCTGTTCTTCAACCGCTTTCAGTCGGTGATCAGCCAGATTCCGACCGCGCGTCAGATCATTCCGGCGGTGTTTGAAGGCGCGCCAGAGCCGGCAACGGTTTACGACTACGAGCCCTCGGAAGATGAAATTCTGGCCGAGTTGCTGCCGCGTGCCGTGGCGACCCAGGTGTTTACCGCGCTTTTGGAAAACGCCGCCTCGGAACAGGGGGCGCGGATGTCGGCGATGGACAACGCCACCCGCAACGCCGGCGACATGATCAACCGCCTGACCATCCAGTATAACCGCTCGCGTCAGGCCGCGATCACCAAGGAACTTATCGAAATCATCTCGGGCGCTGAAGCGCTTTGACCCGCACGGAGAGTAAAGACATGGCAAAAGCGAAAGCGACCGGCAAGATCACCCAGGTAATCGGCGCCGTGGTTGACGTGCATTTCGAGGGTGACCTGCCGGCCATCCTGAACGCACTTGAAACCCACAACAACGGCAAGCGGCTGATCCTTGAAGTGGCGCAGCACCTTGGCGAGAACACGGTGCGCGCTGTCGCCATGGACGCGACCGAGGGTCTGGTGCGCGGCGAGCCGGTTACTGACACCGGCAACCCGATCATGGTGCCGGTCGGTGACGCGACGCTGGGGCGGATTCTGAACGTGATCGGCGAGCCGGTCGATGAACGTGGCCCGGTCAAGGCCTCTGAGCATCGCCCGATCCACCAGCCCGCACCGGCGTTTTCGGAACAGGCGACCGAAAGCGAGGTTCTGGTGACCGGGATCAAGGTCATCGACCTGCTGGCGCCCTACGCCAAGGGCGGCAAGATCGGCCTGTTCGGTGGGGCCGGGGTGGGCAAGACCGTGCTGATCATGGAGCTGATCAACAACATCGCCAAGGTGCACTCGGGCTATTCGGTGTTTGCCGGGGTGGGCGAGCGCACCCGCGAAGGCAACGACCTTTACCACGAGATGATCGAATCCGGGGTTATCAACCTTGACGATCTGACCAAATCGAAAGTGGCGCTGGTTTACGGCCAGATGAACGAGCCGCCGGGTGCCCGGATGCGGGTGGCGCTGTCGGGCCTGACCCTGGCTGAACAGTTCCGCGACCAATCGGGCACCGATGTTCTGTTCTTCGTGGACAACATCTTCCGCTTCACGCAAGCCGGCTCGGAAGTGTCGGCGCTGCTGGGGCGCATCCCTTCGGCGGTGGGCTATCAGCCGACGCTGGCAACCGACATGGGGGCGTTGCAGGAACGCATCACCTCGACCAAGGCCGGCTCGATCACCTCGGTGCAGGCGATCTATGTGCCCGCCGACGACCTGACCGACCCGGCACCCGCGACCTCGTTTGCCCACCTTGACGCCACCACCAACCTCAGCCGGGCGATTTCGGAACTGGGCATCTACCCGGCGGTGGACCCGCTCGATTCGACCTCGCGGCTGATGGACCCGCTGGTGGTGGGGCAGGAACACTATGACGTGGCGCGCTCGGTGCAGGGCGTGTTGCAGCGCTACAAGTCGTTGCAGGACATCATCGCCATTCTGGGGATGGACGAGCTCAGCGAAGAAGACAAGCTGACGGTGGCACGGGCGCGCAAGATCCAGCGCTTCCTGAGCCAGCCGTTCGACGTGGCCAAGGTGTTCACCGGCTCTGACGGGGTGCAGGTGCCGCTGGAAGAAACCATCAAGTCGTTCAAGGCAGTGGTGGCGGGCGAATACGACCACCTGCCGGAAGCCGCCTTCTACATGGTCGGCGGCATTGCCGACGTGATCGCCAAGGCGCAGCGCCTGGCTGCCGCTGCGGCGGCGTAAGGGGGAAGCGATGGCCACGCTGCAATTCGATCTGGTATCGCCCGAGCAGAGGCTGGCCTCGGTTCAGGCCACCGAGGTGCAGATCCCCGGGGCCGAGGGCGACCTGACGGCGATGGAGGGGCACGCCCCCACCATCACCACCCTGCGGCCGGGCATCCTGCGCGCCAACGGGCCGACCGGGGCCAGTGCCTATGTCGTGACCGAGGGTTTTGCCGAGATCACCGCCGCCAGCGTCTCGGTGCTGGCCGAACGTGCGATCAGGCTTGAGGATATCACCAGCGCCGAGCTTGACACCCTGCTGGCCGCGGCGCGCGACAGCGCCGCCAGGGCGGTGGGCGCGCGGCGCGACGCCGCCGACAAGCTGGTCAGCGATTTTCTCGCTCTGCGTGTGGCAACCGGGCACTGAATTTGCTAGGATTGTGTCGTGAAGGCCCCGATGGTTCGGGGCCTTTTTGCTATCTGGCCGAATTATTGCCGTGTTTGGCAGGTATTCTTGCGTCAGCTTGAGGGAACGGGCGTGAAACGGATCACCAGTGGCAGCATCGGAATCGCACAGGGCAGTCGGGTGCTGTTTTCCGATTTCGCCGATGGCGGCGTGATGTGGACCGGCCACGGTCCGCGCGAACGTCGCCATGGCGTGGTCTTCGAGCAGGCTTTTCTTGCGCCCCCGACGGTGCTGGTTGCCATCTCGATGTGGGATCTCGATCAGCAGACCAATGCGCGCGCCGACATTTCGTCCGAGAACGTGACCACCACCGGGTTCGATCTGGTGTTCAAGACCTGGGGCGATACCCGTGTCGCCCGCATCCGTGCCGACTGGACCGCGATTGGCCCGCTCGAACCCGAGGACGACGAGGGCTGGCAGCTTTACTGAGCCGGTGCGGTGCCGTCACAAGAGCGTGGCATACATGCCCTCGTAGATCGGCACCAGGGTTTCGGTCTCGAACAGCGACGACACCGAGGTGCCGTTCCAGGTGTTCAGGATCGCCTGCGCGAACATCGGGGCGGTGGATACGATGCGGATATTGGGCGCGGCCAGAACGGCGGCGGTGGGCGCAATCGAATCGGTGATCACCAGGCTTTTCATCACCGAATTGGCCACGCGCTCGACCGCCGGGCCCGACAGCACACCGTGGGTGATGTAGCTGTGAACCTCGGTTGCGCCATGTTCCAGCAGAACCTCGGACGCCTTGCACAGGGTGCCCGCAGTATCGCAGATGTCATCGACGATGATGCATTTCTTGCCCGTCACGTTGCCGATCACGATCATCTCGGCCACCTCGCCCGGCTTCTCGCGGCGCTTGTCCACGATCGCCAGCGGCGCGTTGATGCGCTTGGCCAGCTCGCGCGCGCGCGCCACCCCGCCGACATCGGGCGAGACGACCATCAGATCAGCCATCTGGTCCTTGAAGTGGTGAGCGATATCCAGCGCGAAGATCGGCGAGCTGTAGAGGTTGTCCACCGGAATGTCGAAAAAGCCCTGAATTTGGGCCGCGTGCAGATCGAGCGTCAGCACCCGGTCAAAGCCGGCCTCGGTGATCAGGTTGGCCACCAGCTTGGCCGAGATCGGGGTGCGGGCCTTTGATCGGCGATCCTGGCGGGCATAGCCGAAATAGGGGATCACGGCGGTGATGCGGTTGGCCGAGGACCGCCGCAGGGTGTCGGCGATGATCAGCAGCTCCATCAGGTTGTCGTTGGCCGGGTTCGAGGTGGGCTGGATCACATACATGTCCTCGCCGCGCACGTTCTCATAGACCTCGACGAAAATCTCCTGATCGTTGAAGCGCTCGATCCTGGCATCGACCAGATTGACCGACATGCCGCGATGCACCGACATCCGGCGCGCGATCGACTGGGCCAGCGGCAGGTTGGCGTTGCCGGAAATCAGCTTCGGCTCGGAAATGGCGGCCATGTGGGTATCCTTGGGGGCTTCTGGACGGAATCGATTTATGCCGCAGGGCTTAGCACTCTGCACCGGGGTTGAAAACCGCTGATGGGGCGGGGTGGCCGCCGCTCTTCGGGCCGGGCCGCCCCTCATCGCTGTCACCCGCAACCAGCGATGAGGCCGGTCACGGCCGAAGAACGCCGCCGCCTGCCAGAGCCGTCAGAAATGCATCGACCTCGAGCGCGGTGGTGCACCACGAACAGACCAGCCGCGCCGCCTCGCGCCCCGGCGCGGCGGGCACCGGGTAATAGACCGCCCCCGCCGCCCTGAGCCGATCGTGCCCGCCTGCGGGCCATTCGGCGAAAACGATGTTGGCCTGCGTCGGGTGGGTCAGGGTGACGCCGGGCAGGGCGGCAAGACCGGCGGCCAGGCGCGCCGCCATGGCGTTGGCGTCGGCGGCAAGGTGCAGCCACAGCCCATCCTCAAGGTAGGCCGCGATCTGGGCCGCAAGGTAGCGGTGTTTCGAGACCAGGTGCCCCGAACGCTTGCGCCGCAGCTCGAACTCCCAGCCGCGGGCGGGATCGAAGATCACCACCGCCTCGACCCCGAGTAGGCCGTTCTTGGTGCCACCGAACGACAGGATGTCGATGCCCGCCTGCCAGGTCAGCGCCGCCGGGCTGGCCCCGGTTGCCACCAGCGCATTGGCCAGGCGCGCGCCGTCCATGTGGCAGGGCAGGCCGTGGGTGCGGGCCCGGGCGGTCAGCGCCGCCACCTCGGCGGGGGTGTAAACCGTGCCCGCCTCGGTGACATTGCTCACCGACAGCGCGCCGCGCTGCACCCCGTGCACCCCGCCGGTGCCGGTGCGCGCGAAGACTTCGGCCAGGCACTCGGGCGTCATCTTGCCATCCGCGCCATCCACCAGCGCAAGTTTGGCACCGGCGCTGAAAAACTCGGGCGCGCCGCATTCGTCTTCCTCGATATGGGCGTGGCGGTGGCAGAATACTGCGCCCCAGGGCGGGCAGATGGTGGCCAGCGCCAGCGCATTGGCGGCGGTGCCGGTGGCCACCAGATGAACCGCCGCCTGAGGTGCCTCGAACAGGTGCCGGACCCGGTCGCGCAGCTCGGCGGTGATCGGGTCAGCCCCGTAGGGCATGGCGTAGCCCGCATTGGCCGCTGTCAGCGCCGCCATCACCTGCGGCGGCACCGGCGCGCCATTGTCGGAGGCAAAGAACATCACGGTTTCTCCTCGATGATGTGGTCTTCCCAGTCTGCTTCTTCGACCTCGGTTTCCGGCACCGTCCAGCCCTGCACCGAAACCCCGGCATCATGCACCGAGTTGGCATCGCCCGAAATCAGCGGGTGCCAGTGGTAAAGCGGCTTGCCCTGGTAGAGCAGCAGATAGGCGCAGGTGCGCGGCAGCCAGTAGGCAATGTTCGGCAGGCTGGCGGGCGAAATCTGGATACATTCCGGCACGAACTGACGCCGCGTTTCATAGTGCTTGCAGCGGCAGGTGTCACCGTCCAGCAGGCGGCAGGCGATGCGGGTGAAGGCCACTTCGCCGTCATCCTCGAACTCGATCTTGTTAAGGCAGCACTTGCCGCAGCCGTCGCACAGGGCCTCCCATTCGGCGGTGGTCATGCGGTCGAGCGGAATGGTTTCCCAGAACCGGGGGCGAAGTTTTTCGGTCATCGGCTCAGACCGCGCCAAGGATGCTTTGGGCACGGTCGCAGTCGGCTTTCATCTGCGCGATCAGGGCGGGCAGGCCGTCGAATTTCTGCTCGGCTCGCAGGTAGTCGATGAAGGCGACCGACAGGTGGTGGCCGTAAAGATCACCATCGAAGTCGAAAATATGGGTCTCGAGGTTGGGCTGGTTCACCCCGAACATCGGGCGCACGCCAAGGCTGGCCGCGCCATCGTAGCTGCCAGCCTGCGGCCCCGACAGCACATCGACCTTGACCGCATAGACCCCGATCCGGGGCAGGTGCAATCCGGTGACAGCCATGTTGGCGGTGGGATAGCCCAGGCTCCGGCCGCGTTTGGCGCCGTGGATCACCTCGCCGTCGATCCGGTGCCAGTGGCCCAGCATCAGCTTGGCGTCGCGCGGGCGGCCTTCGGCCAAAGCGGCGCGGATTGCGGTCGAGGAAATCTCGTGCCCGCCGGTGGTGATCAGATCGGCCACCGTCACGCCAAATCCCAGTTTGCGGCCAAGCGCCTGCAGATCAGCGGCCTTGCCGGTGCGGCCGCGGCCAAAGCAGAAATCGGTGCCGACCACGACATGGCGCACCCCAAGAGCGCCAACCAGCACCGCGCGGGCGAATTCCTCGGGCGAAAAGGCGGCCATGGTGGCGTCGAACGGCAGTTGGTAAAGCTGCTTCACGCCCAGCTTTGCCAGCCGGTGGGCGCGGGCCTCGGCGTTCATCAGGCGGAAGGGCGGCGCGTCGGGGGCAAAGTATTCGCGCGGGTGGGGCTCGAACGTCAGGATGCCAAGCGGGCCATAGGCGCGCGCCAGCTCGATCACCGCGCGGTGGCCAAGATGCACCCCGTCGAAATTTCCCATGGCGATCGAGGCACCCCGATCCTGCGGGTCAAGCCCTTGCCAATGCAGATGTATTTGCATCGTTCCCCGGATTGCGGGGGCAGGCCCCGTCAGTCGAATTTGCGGCTGGGTGCCAGCACCAGTGCCTCGCCCTTCAAGACCACCGTATCGCCTACCGCGCAGTGGGTTTCAAGGGTCACCCGGCGCTTGGCATAGTCGATCGCGATCACCTTGACGCAGGCAGTCACGGTGTCGCCGGGGCGGACGGGGGCCATGAATTTCAGCGACTGGCCAAGATAGACGGTGCCATGGCCGGGAAGCTGCTCGCCGATCACCGCCGAAATCAGCCCGGCGGTCAGCATGCCATGCGCGATGCGGCCCTCGAAGATGGTGTCCTGAGCATAGGCATCATCCAGATGAACCGGGTTATGGTCGGTCGAAACTTCGGCAAAAAGCATTATATCCCGGTCAGTTATCAGCTTGCGAAGGTGGCGGGTCATGCCGATCTCGAGGTCTTCGATGCAGATCGTGCCGCGTGGCTGGTTGTCGAGCATGGGGCGCATCCTTGGTGATGTTGCCATGCAGCATAGCTAATGCTGCGTCGCAGCGCAATCATAAAAGCAATAAAAGGTCGTAAATGTTGCCAGAATAGCAACTTTATTGCGGTGCGCTAACGCAGGTTCCCCATGGCAAAGGTCGGGCCAAGCTGGTGTCCGGCCAACCACTTGTCGAGCAAGCCCTTGTCGGGGTTGGCGGAATCCGGCCCGAACCGATCGGCAGCAAGACCGCCGGTGATGAACAATGTGTCCAGCCCTTCGGCGATGCCACCCTGCACGTCGGTGGCGATACCGTCGCCAATGCACAGTATCCGGGAATCGTCGATCTCGGGGCGCAGCGCTGCCAGGCGGCGGCGGGCCAGATCGTAGATCGGCGGGTGGGGCTTGCCGAAGTATAGGCTGGTGCCGCCCATCCGATCATATGCCTGCGCCAGCGCCCCGGCACAAAAGACCCGCGTAGCACCCATATCGACCACGATATCGGGGTTGGCGCAAAGCAGCTTCAAGCCGCGGGTCTTGGCGTAAAGCAGGGTCGCGCGGTAGTCGGCGGGGGTCTCGGTCAGGTCGTCGAACAGGCCGGTGCAGACGATGCCCTCGGCCGAGGTCAACGGCACCAGGGTGATCGGGGGCTGCGCCGCCCGCGTGGCTTGCAGATCATCGGCAAAATCGGTGAAGAACGGCAGATCCTTGGCCGGACCCAGATGATAGACCCGGTGCCCGACCGCGCCGGTGATCAGCGCGTATTGCGCTGCATCGCCCGAGGATACCACTTCGTCATAGCAGTCGTCAGGCACGCCAAGGTGCTGCAACTGCTTGATGACGCTGGGTTTCGGGCGTGGGGCGTTGGTCAGCAGCAAGACCGTCCCGCCTGCCGCGCGAAAGCCCTGCAAGGCGGCAACGGCGGCGGGAAAGGGGGCGTTGCCATCGTGCAGGCAGCCCCAGAGATCGCAAAACAGCGCGCGGTATGGCCCCGCGACCTCGGACAGCGATGCGATGATGCGGGTCATGCCGAAATCAGAATTTCAGCGCCGGGATGATCTGTTTCTTGCGCGACATCAGGCCGGGTATCACCACGTTGTCGCCCGTGACCTTGACCCCGAACGAGGCTTCGGCCAACGCCTTGACCAGATCGTTCGGCACCAGCAGCGTCGCCTCTTCGCGTAGAATGTCGATCACGAACAGCAGCACCTGGTCGGCCCCGTCCTCGGCCGCCACGCCGGGCATCGCGGCCATCAGCGCCGCCTTGCGGTCCAGCACCACCTTGGGCGCGGTGGTTTCCAGCACCGAGACCCGCAACTGCTTGCCCGCCACCTCGTATTCCTTGCTGTCCATCCGCAGCAGCGCCGCATCGGAAAAGGCCGAGACATCGGATTTGGCGGCGAACAGTTCGGCGGCATAATCGGGGATCGAAATGCCCAAGCCATGCGCCAGTGCCTCGGCCACAGCGCGGTCATGCGGTGTGGTGGTGGGGCTGCGAAATTCCAGCGTGTCCGACAGGATGCACGACAGCATGGCGCATTTGATCGCTTCCGGCATTCGCGCCGCAGCGTCGCCCATCAGATCAAACATCACCGTGGCGGTGCAGGCCAGCGGACGCACCGTGATGTCGATCGGGGTGCGGGTCTTGATGCCACCGGCCAGCATGTGGTGGTCGATGATCGCAAGGATGTTGGCGTCGTTGATCGAGGGCGGCAATTCGGCGGGGTTGTTGGTATCGACGATCACCACATCTTCGCCCGGCGTCACATCGGCGATGAGGGTCGGTTTTGCCAGATTCCAGCGTTTCAGCACAAAGGCCGCTTCGGTGTTGGGCTCGCCCAGCAGGTGCGGGGTGGCCGGGGTGGCTTTGACCTCGGTCAGATACCAGGCCCAGATGATGGGCGAGCAGGTGGCGTCGGTGTCGGGGGCCTTGTGGCCGAAAACCTTGATCATGCTTTGTCCGTTTGATGCGGTGAATTTGTCGCCTTATAGGCGGGGCGGGCGCGATTGTCACGCCACCGACTGTTGCGACCGGCGCAATGCTGCGTTGCAGCAACAGATGCGCGGCAGAACCCGCGATTTTTGCCGATCTGGCGGTTGACAGTGCCGCCCGTGCTGCCTACCTGTGCGGCTCTGGCACTCGCCCCTGGTGAGTGCCAATAGATTGAACCTGAAACCTAGGGAGTGTGTTCAGATGAAATTCAAACCGCTGCATGACCGCGTGCTGGTCCGCCGCATCGAAGGCGAAGAAAAAACCAAGGGTGGGCTGATCATCCCCGATACCGCCAAGGAAAAACCGGCCGAAGCCGAAGTTGTGGCCGTCGGCCCCGGCGCGCGCAAGGACAGTGGCGAGCTGATCGCCCCGTCGGTGAAAAAGGGCGACCGGGTGCTGTTCGGCAAATGGTCTGGCACCGAGATCAAGCTTGACGGCGAAGACCTGCTGATCATGAAGGAAAGCGACATTCTGGGCATCATCGCCTGAGATCGCAGGCTCGCCTTCGGGCTGAGCCGGGATCGGAATTTCGCAGACAACTGAACTCAAGACAAACTGGAGCAAGCAAATGGCTGCTAAGGACGTCAAATTCGACACCGATGCCCGCGACCGCATGTTGCGTGGCGTGAACATTCTGGCCGATGCCGTGAAGGTTACCCTGGGGCCCAAGGGCCGCAATGTGGTGATCGAGAAATCCTATGGCGCGCCGCGCATCACCAAGGACGGGGTGACGGTCGCCAAGGAAATCGAGCTGGCCGACAAGTTCGAGAACATGGGCGCGCAGATGGTGAAGGAAGTCGCTTCCCGCACCAATGACGAAGCCGGCGACGGCACCACCACCGCCACCGTGCTGGCGCAGGCCATCATCAAGGACGGCCTGAAATCGGTTGCCGCCGGGATGAACCCGATGGATCTGAAGCGCGGCATTGATCTGGCCACCGACAAGGTCGTGGCCGCCATCAAGGCCGCCGCGCGCAAGGTCACCGACAGCGCCGAAGTGGCGCAAGTGGGCCAGATCGCGGCCAATGGCGAGGTTGAAATCGGTCGTCAGATCGCCGATGCGATGCAGAAGGTCGGCAACGAGGGTGTGATCACCGTCGAGGAAAACAAGGGTCTGGAAACCGAAACCGAAGTCGTCGAAGGCATGCAGTTCGACCGCGGCTATCTGAGCCCCTATTTCGTCACCAACCCCGACAAGATGGTGGCCGATCTGGAAGACGTGCTGATCCTGCTGCACGAAAAGAAGCTGTCCAGCCTGCAACCGATGGTGCCGCTGCTGGAAGCCGTGATCCAGTCGCAAAAGCCGCTGCTGATCATCTCGGAAGACGTTGAAGGCGAAGCGCTGGCGACCCTGGTGGTCAACAAGCTGCGCGGCGGGCTGAAGATTGCCGCCGTCAAGGCGCCGGGCTTTGGTGATCGTCGCAAGGCGATGCTGCAGGATATCGCGATCCTGACCGGCGCGCAGGTGATTTCCGAAGATCTGGGCATGAAGCTTGAGAATGTCACCATCGACATGCTGGGCAAGGCCAAGAAGGTGTCGATCACCAAAGACACCACCACGATCATCGACGGCGCTGGCGACAAGGCGGAAATTCAGGCCCGCGTTGCCCAGATCCGCACCCAGATCGAGGAAACCACCAGCGACTACGACAAGGAAAAGCTGCAGGAACGCGTGGCCAAACTGGCCGGTGGTGTTGCGGTGATCAAGGTTGGCGGCATGACCGAGATCGAAGTGAAAGAGCGCAAGGACCGCGTCGATGACGCGCTGAACGCCACTCGCGCTGCGGTGCAAGAGGGTATTGTCGTCGGCGGCGGCGTGGCCCTGATGCAGGGCGCTCTGGCGCTCGACGGGCTGACCGGTGCCAATGCCGACCAGAACGCCGGGATCGCCATCGTGCGCCGCGCGCTGGAAGCTCCGCTGCGCCAGATCGCGCAGAACGCCGGGGTTGACGGTGCCGTGGTGGCTGGCAAGGTGCGGGAATCCAAGGACAAGACCTTTGGCTTCAACGCCCAGACCGAAGAATATGGCGACATGTTCAAGTTTGGCGTCATCGACCCGGCCAAGGTCGTGCGCATCGCGCTGGAAGACGCAGCCTCGGTTGCGGGCCTGCTGATCACCACCGAAGCCATGATCGCTGATCGGCCCGAGCCGAAAGGCAATGCCGGCGGCATGGGCGGCGGCATGGGTGGCGGCATGGGCGGCATGGACGGCATGATGTAAGCCAACCACCAATGGGACGTTTTGGGAAAGGGCACCTGCGGGTGCCCTTTTTCATGTCACGGCGATTGTCAGGGCGGCGGTTCCGGGTTACCTCGGGCGCATGCTTTCCTACCAACACATCTACCACGCCGGAAATCTGGCCGACGTGCACAAGCACGCCCTGCTGTGCCGGGCGCTCGACTACATGGTGCAAAAGGACAAGCCGCTGAGCTATATCGAGACCCACGCCGGGCGCGGGCTTTACCGGCTGGATGCGGACGAGGCGCTGAAGACCGGCGAGGCGGCGCAGGGGATCGCGCGGCTGGAAGCGGGTCTTGCCGCGGATCACCCCTACCGCCAGCGCCTGGCCGAGGTGCGGGCGCGCTACGGCGAGGCCGCCTATCCCGGTTCGCCGCTGCTGGCGGCGCTGTCGCTGCGTGAAGGCGACACCCTGCATCTGGCCGAGCTTCACCCGCAGGAGTTTCGCGCGCTCGAGGCGGTGCTGCGGCCCTGGGGCGCGCATATCCACCACAGCGACGGGCTGGCGCTGGCGCAGGCGATCTGCCCGCCCACCCCGCGCCGCGGGCTGATGCTGATCGACCCGAGCTACGAGGTGAAGGACGATTACGCCACCATCCCCAAGGTGATCAGCGCGATTGCCCGCAAGTGGAACGTGGGCGTGATCTGCCTGTGGTATCCGATCCTGGCCGCAGCGCCGCACGAGCCGATGCTGGCGGTGCTGGTGCGGGCTTTTCCCGGCGCCCTGCACCACGAGGTGGGCTTTGCCCCGGTGCGGGGCGGGCACGGGCTGGTGGGCTCGGGGATGTTCATCATCAACCCGCCCTACGGGCTGGCCGCCGAGGCCGAAGCGCTGACCGCGCTGTTTGCGGGCATGGCATGACGGCGCTGGAATTTCATACCTTCGATGTGTTCACCACCCACCCGTTCGCGGGTAATCCGCTGGCGGTGGTGCTGGGGGCCGAGGGGCTGACGCCGGGGCAGATGCAGGCGATGGCGCGCGAGTTTGCCCTGTCGGAGACGATCTTTGTGGCGCGCCCCGATGACCCGGCCCACGCGGCCAGGGTGCGGATTTTCACGCCTGCGTCCGAGCTGCCCTTTGCTGGTCATCCCACCATCGGCTGTGCTGTTCTGTTGGCGGGCACGGCTCAGGGGGCGGGGGATTTCGACGCGACTCTGGTGCTGGAGGAAGCGGCGGGCTTGGTGCCGGTGACGGTGTCGCGCCGGGGCGACGTGACCGAGGCCGAGTTCACCGCACCCGTCATCCCGCACGCCGCACCGGGTGCTGCCCCGCCCGCGCTGGTGGCGCGAGCGCTGGACCTTGCGCCTGATGATCTGGGCTTTGGCCACCACCGCATCGCGCTGTGGCAGGGTGGGGTGGGGTTTCTCTACGTGCCGGTGGCCAGCCTTGACGCGCTGGCGCGGGCCTGGCCGCTGGAGCCCCATTGGTCGGATCTGATGGACCGCGCCGGGGTGGACAGTGCCTATCTTTACACCCCCGGCGCAGGCGTCGATTTTCAGGCGCGGCTGTTTGGCTTTGGCAGCGGGATATTTGAAGACCCCGCCACTGGCTCGGCCGCCGCGATCCTGGCCGCACAGCTTCGGGCATCGCGGGCCTTGCCGCCGGGGCCGCAGGTATTCGCGCTGGCGCAGGGGGTCGAGATGGGCCGCCCCAGCACGATGTGGTTGACGGTCGAGCACGGCACCGACGGGATCGAGGCGGTGCGCATCAAGGGCGCGGCGGTGGCGGTCTCGTCGGGCTGGATCGCGGTGCCGGAAGGGGGGGCAGGATGACCAAGGGCTATTGGGTGGCGCAGGTCGATGTTCACGACCCAGGCGCCTACGCGGCTTATCGCCAAGCCAATGCGGCGGCCTTTGCCAAATATGGCGCGCGGTTTCTGGTGCGGGGCGGGGCCGGCGTGGTGCGCGAGGGCGCCGCGCGCAGCCGGGTGGTGGTGATCGAGTTCGACAGCCTTGCCACCGCGATGGCCTGCTATGACAGCCCGGAATATCAGGCGGCAAAGGCGTTGCGTGACCCGGTATCCGTGGCCGATCTGGTGATCGTCGAGGGCTGGGACGGCTGATCTTCGGTTCCTTCGCCCGCTCATCACTCCCTTGCGGTCGTTCTTCGCTTGCGCCAGCGAGGAAAGACCGCAAGGGAGTGACGAGCGGCTGGTGCCGATGGTTCCCAGCAACGTCAACCTTCCACTCCCGCGCCGCGGGGCTGGCCAGCGTTGCGCGCGCGGCCTATATCCGCCTGATGTTCGAGTCGTTGCTCCGCCGCCTTGCGGCCCCCGCCCCCACCCGTCTGCCAGACCCCGAGGCGCGCCTGGCGCTGGCGGCGCTGCTGGTGCGGGTGGCGCGGGCCGACCATGTTTACACCCCATCCGAGGCCGCCCGGATCGACCGGGTGCTGGCCGGGCGCTATGGCTTGTCGCCGTTTGCCGCTGCCGCGCTGCGGGCCGAGGCCGAGCAGCTTGAGGCCGCGGCTCCCGACACGGTGCGCTTTACCCGCGCGCTGAAATCGGCGGTGCCGCATGAGGATCGCGCCGGGCTGATGCAGGCGCTGTGGGCGGTGGCACTGGCCGACGGCGCGCGCGCGGCGGAAGAAGAGCAGGTGCTGCGGCTGGTGGCCAACCTGCTGGGGCTGACCGACCGCGACAGTGCCTTGGCGCGGCAGACCGTCGAGCGTGCCGGGCGATGATCGCCGCGCTGCCGATGTATGACCGGGCCGCGCTGGCCCCGGCCAACGACCGCTACTGGGGGGCGATCCGGGATCAGTTGCGCGCGGCGGGCATGGCCGCCCCGGATGCGCTGAGCCGGGGGGCAGATGATCTCTGGCCGCTTTGGACCGCGCCCGATCTGGTGCTGGCGCAGACCTGCGGCCTGCCCTACCGCACCCGGCTGCATGGCAAGGTGACGCTGGTCGGCACCCCGGATTTCGCGGTGGCGGGCTGCAAGCCCGGCTATTATTGCAGCGTTCTGGTGGCGCGGGCGGATGATCCGCGCAACCTTGCCGGGCTGATGGCTGGCCGGTTTGCCTATAACGACGCGCTGTCGCAATCGGGCTGGGCGGCGGCGCACAGTCATGTGGCGGGGCTTGGGCTGGCCTTGCGTCCAACCCTGCGCAGCGGCGGGCACCGGCAGTCGGCGGTGGCGGTGGCTTCAGCGCGCGCCGATCTGGCGGCCATTGATGCCGTGACCTGGCGGCTGATGCAGCGCCATGACGGCGGCCTGACGGCGACGCTGCGTGAGGTGGCGCGCACCGCCCCGACGCCGGGCCTGCCCTATATCACCGCCCTGGGCCATGACCCTGCGGTGCTGTTCGCCGCGATCGCCGCGGCGCTGGCCGGGATGGCCGACGATGACCGGCAGGCGCTGGGTTTGCGCGGGCTGGTCAGCATCCCGGCGGCGGCCTATCTGGCGCAGCCGGTGCCGCCCCCGCCTGAGCATCCCACCTGACCAGATTGCGCAATCGTAGTGACCAATGTGGCAGGTCGCTTGACTGAAACGCCACAAACACCGTTGCAAAAGGGCGAAATATCGGCCCTACTTGGCCCTCAAGTGCAACCGATCACAGCAGGCGAGACCCCGTGACAGCCCATCCCGCCAATCCGGATCCTGAACCGCCCGTCATCCGTATTCACAACCTGCACAAGAGCTATGGCAGCCTTGAGGTGCTGAAGGGCGTCGATCTGGTGGCCGAGCGCGGCCACGTGGTGTCGCTGATCGGGTCATCAGGCTCGGGCAAATCGACCCTGCTGCGCTGCTGCAACCTGCTGGAAGACAGCCAGCAGGGCGAGGTGGTGTTTGAAGGCGAAGCGGTGCACTGGCGCGGCACGGGCCTTGGGCGGCACCCGGCGGATCGGGCGCAGGTCACGCGCATCCGCACCAACCTGTCGATGGTGTTCCAGCAGTTCAACCTCTGGGCGCATCTCACGATCCTGCAAAACGTGATGGAAGCGCCGGTCACCGTGCTGAAGCGCGACCGCGCCGAGGTCGAGGCGGCGGCGCGCAAGTATCTGGCCAAGGTCGGGATTTCCGAGAAGGCCGACGCCTACCCGGCGATGCTGTCGGGTGGCCAGCAGCAGCGCGCCGCAATCGCGCGGGCGCTGTGCATGGAGCCGCGCGCGTTGCTGTTCGACGAGCCGACCTCGGCGCTTGACCCCGAGCTGGAGCAAGAGGTGATCAAGGTGATCAAGGCACTGGCCGACGAGGGCCGCACCATGATCCTTGTCACCCACGACATGCGGCTGGCGGCCGACGTGTCGGATCACGTGATTTTCCTTCATCTTGGCAAGATCGAGGAAGAGGGGCCGCCCGAGGCCTTGTTCGGCGCCCCAAGGACCGAACGTTTGCGGGGCTTTCTTTCTGCCTCGGCCTGAGTCCACAATGACTGATCTGAAAACTGGGAGAGTCCAATGAAAAAACTGCTTCTTGCCACCACCCTGATCGCGCTGACGGCGGGCTACGCGGCCGCCGACGTGGTGCGGCTGGCCACCGAGGGTGCCTACCCGCCCTTCAACTTTGTTGACGACACGGGCGAAATCGCCGGGTTCGAGCGCGAATTCGGCGACGAGATCTGCAAGCGCGCGGCGCTGGAATGCACCTGGTCCACCAACGAGTGGGACAGCATCATCCCCAACCTGCAATCGGGCAACTACGACGTGATCATCGCCGGCATGTCGATCACCGACGAGCGCAAGCAGGTGATCGACTTCTCGGACAACTACTACCCGCCGGTGCCGTCGGTCTATGTCGCGGCCAAGGCCGACGCCAATTTCGCAAGCGGCACGGTGGCGGTGCAGGTTTCCACCATCCAGGCCGCCTATATCGCGGCCTCGGGTGCGACGCTGCTGGAATTCCCGACCCCGGATGAAACCGTGGCGGCGGTGCGCAACGGCGAGGCCGACGCGGTGTTTGCCGACTTCGACTATCTCAACCCGCTGGTCAAGGAATCGGGCGGCGCGCTGATGGTGGTGGGCGATCCGGTGGCGATCGGTGGCGGCGTCGGTCTGGGCCTGCGCCAATCGGATCAAGAGCTGAAAGGCAAGCTCAACGAGGCGATCGCCGCGATGAAGGCGGACGGGTCGCTGAACGTCCTGATCGAGAAATACTTCGGGGCCGAAGGCCAGAAGTTCTGATTTTTCGACTGTTCCCCGGCCCGCGTGGCCGGGGGCCTCACTTTGCCAAGGGCTACCCCGATGTTTGCTGTCTGCGCCGACCCCAAGTCGATCGAGGGCCTGACGTGGCTCGGCTGCTACCTGACCTCGGGCAAGCACCTTGATTTCTACATGTCGTTCGTGACCGTTCTGCTGTTGCTGGCGGTCACCGCCCCGGCCTCGATGGTGCTGGGCTTTGGCGGCGCGGTGGCGGCACGATCACACGTGGCACCCCTGCGCTGGCTGGGCAAGGGTTACAGCGCGATGGTGCGCGGGGTGCCCGACATCGTTTATTTCATGTTCTTCGTGATCGCGCTGGATCAGGGTTTCGAGATCGTCAAGCAGCAGTTCGTCTGCCCCGGCTGGGATCAGCCGATCTTTCAGGGACTGGAGTTTCACGTCTGCCCGGCGGCCAAGGTGCCGGTGGCGACGGCCTCGCCCTTTGCCTTTCAGGCCTACGGCTTCAGTCTGGCGGTGATCACCTTTGCCATCGTGTTCGGGGCATTCGTGACCAACGTGCTTTACGGCGCGATGCAGGCGGTGCCACGGGCGCAACTGGAAACCGGCGAGGCTTACGGAATGTCGCACCACCAGGTGTTTCGCCGGATTCTGGTGCCGCAGATGTGGACCTATGCCCTGCCGGGGCTGGCCAATCTGTGGATGATCCTGATCAAGGCGACGCCGCTGCTGTTTCTGCTGTCGGTCAAGGACATCGTCTATTACGCGCGCGAATTGGGCGGCTTCAAGACCCAGGCCTATGATTACCCGCACCCCGACTGGCGGATTTACTACTTTCTGGGGCTGCTGGTGTTCTACCTTTTGATGACCAAGGTCTCGGAGGTGGTGCTGGGTCGGTTGACCGCGCGGCTGTCGCAAGGGCAGGCCACCGCCGCAGGCGAGGCGATGCGCAAGGCCGCGACATGAGCACCTGCTGGGAAACCATCGGCGGCTACGCGCTGCGTTCGGTCGGGATCGGTGAAAAGCTGCTGCCAAGCAGCGAATTTACCCTGTGTCAGCAGTTCACCCTGATCGGGTCGGGAATGATCTGGAACGTCTATTTCGGCTTTGTGGCGCTGGCCTTCGGCTTTTTCCTGGCCAATGCGCTGGCGCTGGCGCGCAACGCCCGCAGCGCTTGGGCGCGCAAACCGGCCGAGTGGTTCGTGTTCGTGTTCCGTGGCTCGCCGTTGTTCATCCAGTTCTTTCTGGCCTACGAGACCCTGGTGCTGCTGCCGCGCAGCGGGATCAACCTCATGGGCCTGACGGTTGAGACCTCGTGGCTGACCAAGGCCTGGGCCGGGGCGCTGATCGTGATGTTCCTGAACACCGCCGCCTACAGCGCCGAGATTTTCTATGGCGCGCTGCGTTCGATCCCCAAGGGCGATCTGGAAGCGGCCGAGGCTTACGGTCTGACCGGCTGGGCCAAGTTCCGTCGCATCGAGTGGCCGACCATGCTGCGGCTGGGCTGGCCCGGCTATACCAACGAGGCAATCTTTCTGCTGCAATCCTCGACGCTGGTCTATTTTTCCGGCTTTCCGGCGTTCCGCCAGCAGGGCGACGCGCTTTACTATGCCAACTATTTTGCCGACAAGACCTTCAACCCCTTCATCCCCTATCCGATCGTGGCGTTCTATTTCATCTGCCTGACGCTGGCGGTGATCTGGCTGTTCGGGTGGGTCAACCGCCGCCTCAACCGCCACCTGCCGCAGAACCAGCGCAGCAGAATTCGCTTGCGTCCACAGGTGATCCGCTAGTAAGCTGGATTTGATCAAATTCGCCGGGCCGTCGCCCGGAGTCGCGGTTGCGGCATCCCCTGCCCCGTCGGGCGGGCGCGGAAGGAAGGATCAAGACGGGAGAAAGGACCAAGGGCATGGTCCCCACCCCGCCAGCAGGCCCTTGGCCTGACGTGGCGGGGGTGTGGAACGCCAAGCCCCCGGCCTTCATGTGAGATGATGAAAGACTGGCTGAGAAAACACCCCGAGGTGCACACCATCCGGGTGGCCGCGGCCGACCTCAATGGTCAGGCGCGCGGCAAGCGGGTGCCCGCGCGCTTTGCCGACAAGGTGGTCAAGGACGGCACCCGGTTTCCGTTTTCGGTGCTGAACCTCGACATCTGGGGCGAAGACATCGACGACAGCCCCTTGGTGTTCGAGCAGGGCGATGCCGACGGCGTGCTGCGCCCGACCGAGCGCGGCTTCATGCCGATGCCCTGGCTTGAAGCCCCGACGGCGCTGCTGCCGATCTGGATGTTTCGCGAAAATGGCCAGCCTTATGAAGGCGATCCGCGCCATGCCCTGCGCGCGGTGCTGGAGCGGTTCAAGGCGCGCGGGCTGACCCCGGTGGTGGCGGTGGAACTCGAATTCTTTCTGATCGACGATTCGGGCAAGAAATTGCAGGTGCCGCTGTCGCCGCGTTCGGGCAAGCGCCGCAAGGCCGCCGAAACCCTGTCGATCCGGGCGCTGGATGCTTTCGATACCTTCTTTACCGACCTTTACGACGCCTGCGAGGCGATGGACATTCCAGCCGATACCTCGACCTCGGAAACCGGGCTGGGGCAGTTCGAGGTCAACATGATGCACTCTGACGACGCGCTGCGCGCCGCCGACGATGCCTGGCTGTTCAAGATGCTGGTCAAGGGGCTGGCGCGGCGGCACGGCTTTGCCGCGTCGTTCATGGCCAAGCCCTACCCGGAATATTCCGGCTCGGGGCTGCACACCCATTTCTCGCTGATCAATGGCGAGGGCGAGAACGTGTTCGATTCGGGTGGCCCGAAAGGCACCGCGATCATGCGTTATGCGGTAGCGGGCTGCCTGGCCGCGATGCATGATTCAGCGCTGATCTTTGCCCCCCATGCCAACAGCTACGAGCGCCTGGTGCCGGGCAAGCACGCGCCCACCGCGATTTCCTGGGGCTTCGAGAACCGCACCGCCGCGATACGCATCCCGGCGGGCAACCCCGCGTCCCGGCGCATCGAGCACCGCGTGGCGGGCGGCGATGTGAATCCCTACCTGATGCTGGCCGCCATTCTGGGGGCGGCGCTGATCGGGATCGAGGATCAGGCAGAGCCCGCCCCACCGATCACCGGCAACGCCTATGCGATCGAGGATCTGCCGCAGATCCCCGAAACCTGGGCCGAGGCGGTGGACGCGTTCGAATTGAGTCCGATCATGCCGCGCATCTTTCCGCGCGAGTTGATCCGCAATCTGGTGCTGACCAAGCGGCAAGAGCTGCACTATATTGCCGAGCTTAGCCCGGAAGAGCAGCTTGAGCTTTATCTCGACGCGGTCTGACGCCGTGCCGCGCCCCCTTGTCTGATGCGGGGGCGCGGCGCTAGACTTTCTTGAACCAACGCAGGACACCCCATGCTGATCGGCATTCTGCAAACCGGCCTTGCCCCCGACACCCTGGCGGGCACGATGGGCGACTACCCCGCGATGTTCGCCCGGCTGCTCGACGGCCACGGCTTCACCTTCCGCACCTGGCGGGTGGTCGAGATGGAGTTCCCCGCCGATGTGCACGACGCCGAGGGCTGGCTGATCACCGGATCAAAACACGCCGCCTACGAAGACCTGCCGTTCATCGCCCCGCTCGAGGATTTCATCCGCAAGGTTTACGGCGCACGCGTGCCGCTGGTCGGCATCTGCTTTGGCCACCAGATCATCGCGCAGGCCTTGGGCGGCAAGGTCGAACCTTACCCGGCGGGCTGGGCGGTCGGCGCGACCGAGTATGATTTTGGTGGCGAGACGCTGACCCTGAACGCCTGGCACCACGATCAGGTCACAAAGGTGCCCGACAGCGCGCAGGTGGTGGCCTGCAACGATTTTTGCCAGAACGCCGCCCTGGTTTACGGCGACCGCGCCTTCACGGTGCAGGCCCACCCGGAATTCAAACCCGAATTCGTGGATGGTCTGATCCAGACCCGCGGGCGTGGCGTGGTGCCCGACGATCTGATGGCGGCGGCGAGCGCGCGCCTGGATACCCCGATCGACGACGCAGCAATTGCGCGCCGGATTGCCGACTTTTTTCAGCATCCGCGCGGCTGAACCTTAAACCCGCACCCGAGAGTGGTGCAAACCAAAGTGTGCCCCATGGCCGACTGGACCGATAAACTGCCCGAAGCCGCCCGCGACTACATCGCCGGCCGCCGTCTTGACGAGGTCGAGTGCATCGTTGGCGATATCGCCGGGGTGGCGCGCGGCAAGGCCATGCCGGCCTCGAAATTTGCCAAGCAGGCGTTCTTCTTCCTGCCCAACTCGATTTTCCTGCAGACCATCACCGGCGAGTGGGCCGACAATCCGTCCGGTGCCTTCACCGAACCCGACATGCTGCTGGTCCCCGATTTCAGCACCGCCACCGCCTCGCCGTGGACGGCGGATGTGACGGTGCAGATCATCCATGATGCCCAGGACCAGCAGGGCAACCCGGTGCCGACCGCGCCGCGCAACGTGCTGCGCCGGGTGGTCGAGCTTTACCGGGCGGAAGGCTGGCAACCGATCGTCGCGCCTGAGATGGAGTTTTTTCTGACTGCCCGCAACCTTGACCCCAACATGCCGGTGATCCCGCCGATGGGGCGATCGGGGCGGCGCGCGGCGGGCAAGCAGGCCTATTCGATGAGCGCGGTCGATGAATACGGCAAGGTGATCGACGACATCTACGATTTCGCCGAGGCGCAGGGCTTCGAGATCGACGGCATCCTGCAGGAAGGCGGGGCCGGGCAGGTCGAGATCAACCTTGCCCATGGCGACCCGGTGCGGCTGGCCGACGAGATTTTCTTCTTCAAGCGCCTGATCCGCGAGGCCGCGCTGCGCCACGACTGCTTTGCCACCTTCATGGCCAAGCCGATCGAAAACGAACCCGGCTCGGCGATGCATATCCACCACTCGGTGGTCGATGTGAAAACCGGCCGCAATATCTTCAGCGACCGCAAGGGGGCCGAAACCGAGGCGTTCGGGCACTTCATCGCGGGCATGCAGAACCACCTGCCGGGGGCGGTGGCGCTGCTGGCCCCGTATGTGAACAGCTATCGCCGCTATGTCCCGGATTTCTCGGCCCCGATCAACCTCGAATGGGGTCGCGACAACCGCACCACCGGCCTGCGCGTGCCGATCTCGGACCCCGAGGCGCGGCGGCTGGAAAACCGGCTGGCGGGGATGGATTGCAACCCCTACCTCGGCTTTGCCGCGTCATTGGCCTGTGGTTATCTTGGCCTGAAAGAGGGCAAGGCCCCCAAGCCGGAATGTCAGGGCGACGCCTACATGAGCCAATCCGAGCTGCCCTACAATCTCGGCGATGCGCTCGATCTGCTGGTTGCCGACAACGCCCTGCAAGACGTGCTGGGTGCTGAATTCTGCGCCGTTTACGATTCGGTCAAGCGCAACGAATACAAAGAGTTCCAGCAGGTCATCAGCCCGTGGGAACGCGAGCATCTGCTGCTGAACGTATGAACCTGCTTTACGCCAATGATCGCGCCGGCGAATACCCGGCCTCGTATTACGCGGCCACCGCCGCCCCGCTGGCCCGGTTTGCGCCGCTGGCGGGCGAGACCCGGGCCGATGTCTGCGTGGTGGGCGGCGGCTACACCGGCCTGTCGGCGGCGCTGCATCTGGCCGGGCGCGGCTTCAGCGTGGTGCTGCTGGAAGCCCACCGGGTGGGTTTTGGGGCCTCGGGGCGCAACGGCGGGCAGGTCGGGTCGGGCCAGCGGCTGGATCAGGACGTGCTGGAAAAGATGGTGGGCTTTACGTCGGCGCATCGCCTGTGGGAACTGGCCGAAGATGCCAAGGCGCTGCTCTGCGACCTGATCAAGGCTCACGCCATGCCCTGCACCCTGCACCCCGGGGTGGCCCACGCCTGCCGCTCCGACGCCGAAGTGCGCGCCATTCATGCCTACGCCGAGAAACTGCGCCGCGACTACGACTACCAGCAGATCGAGCCGCTCGACCGCGCCGGTCTGCGCGCGTTGGTCGGATCAACCGCCTATCAGGGCGGCGAGGTCGATTGGGGCGCAAGCCACGTCCACCCGCTGAACCTTGCGATCGGTCTGGCCCAGGCCGCCGCGCGCGCCGGGGTGCGGATCTTCGAGGCCAGCCCGGTGCAGCGCATTGATCCTGGCGCAAAGCCGGTGGTGCACAGCGACCAAGGCCGGGTGCAGGCGGATCACGTGATCCTGGCCTGCAACGGCTATCTCGGCGGGCTTGAGCCCAAGGTGGCGGCACGGGTGATGCCGATCAACAATTTCATCATCGCGACCGAACCGCTGGGCACCCGCGCCCGCGACATCCTGGCCAAACCGGTGGCGGTGGCCGACAGCCGGTTCGTGGTCAACTATTGGCGGCTGTCGGATGACAACCGCCTGCTGTTCGGCGGCGGTGAAAGCTACGGCTACCGCTTTCCCGACATCATCCGCACCGTGCGCAAGCCGATGCTGCAAGTCTATCCCCAACTTGCTGATACCCGCATCGACTATGCCTGGGGTGGCACCCTGGCGATCACCATGAACCGGCTGCCGTGCTTTGCCCGCCCGCAGCCCAATGTGCTGTCGGCTTCGGGTTACTCGGGCCACGGGGTGGCGCTGGCCACCATGGCGGGCAAGGTGATGGCCGAAGCGATTGCCGGTCAGGCCGAACATTTTGATCTGATGGCCGCGCTGCCGCAGCCGCGCTTTCCCGGCGGGCCGACCTTGCGCGCCCCGCTGCTGGTGCTGGCGATGACCTGGTATGCCCTGCGCGACCGGCTCGGGCTCTGAGCCTTTCTTACTGGTTCAAATATCCATCCGGCGCCTCTGCAAGGCACCGCTGCCGGGCGGATAATGACCGGTCATATAATTTTCACTGGCGCAGCACAGCGCGGGATATTAAAGCTTTCCTGAACAAGAGTTTCAGGAAAACCGCACATGGCACCCGACGGCCAAACCCTCGCCCCGAACGTCTATGATGCCGAGCCGATCCCACCATCGGCGCGCCATGAGATCGACCGCTTGCTGCAAACCGGCGATCTGTTTCGCTATACCGCGCCGAGTGCGTCACCCGTGGCGCTGCTGGAAGCCGAGTTTGCCGCGCTGATGGGGTCGCATTACGCGCTGGCGGTCTCAAGCTGTTCGTCGGCGCTGTTTCTGGCGCTCAAGGCGCTGGAGCTGCCGCGCGGGGCGCGGGTGCTGATCCCCGCCTTCACCTTTGCCGCCGTGCCTTCGGCGGTGGTGCATGCCGATTGCGTGCCGGTGCTGGTCGAGGTGGGCGCGAATTTCCGGGTTGATATGGCGGATTTCAAGGCCAAGCTGGATGCGTCGATCAGCGCTGTGCTGATCAGCCACATGCGCGGGCACACCTCGGACATGGACGCGATCATGGCCTTGTGCGACGCGCACGGGGTGCCGGTGATCGAAGATGCGGCGCATTCGCTGGGCACCACCTGGGGCGGACGCACGATCGGCACGATCGGCAAGATCGGCTGTTTCAGCTTTCAATCCTACAAGATGGTCAACGCCGGTGAAGGCGGGATGCTGATCACCGACGACCCCGAGCTGGCGGCGCGCGCGGTGCTGATGTCGGGCGCTTACGAGCACAACTGGAAAAAGCACCCCGGCCTGCAAAACAGCTACATGCTGTGGCAAAACAAGCTGCCGCTTTACAATCTGCGGATGCAGAACCTGTCGGCGGCGGTGATCCGGCCGCAACTGCCGTTAGTGGCAGGGCGGGTGGCGCAGGGCCGCGCCAACCACGATCACGTCGCCGAGCGGCTGAATGGCTCGCCGTGGCTTTCGGTGCCGCCGCCGCTGCCGCCCGAGGTCCGCGCCCCGGATTCGATCCAGTTCAATCTGGTCGGGTTCGAGACCGATGCCGAAGCGCGCGCCTTCCAGGCGGCGGCGAAGGCGCGCGGGGTGGCGGTGCAGGTGTTCGGGCTGAGCGACGACAACGCCCGCGCCTTCTGGAACTGGCAGTTCCTGGGTGAGATTCCCGATCTGCCGCAGACCCGCGCCATGCTGATGCGGGCCTGCGATGTGCGCCTGCCGACCCGGCTGACGCGTGCCGAGCTGGATTTCATCGCCGCGGCGCTGATCGAAGCGGCGGCCGAGGTAAAGCGCTAAAGCACCCGCAGCTTGCCCTGCAGCCAAGGCAGCGCGGCCAGCGCCGGGGCGACCACCTGGTCCTGCAACAGGGCGCGCAACTGCGCCGCCACCTGTCCCGGCACTTCGCGCAGCACCCCGGCGCGGGCCGAAAGCGCAATCGTGCGTTCAAGCGGCGCAAAGGGCAGCGGCCAGACATCCACCCCGGCCTGAAAGCGCTGCGCATGTTGCAGCGCCAGCGGCGTGAGAATGGTCCAGCCCGCCCCCTCGGCGACCATCGCAAGGATTGCGTGATAGCTGTCGAGCTCAAAACGGTGCGCAAGATGCAGGTTCAGCCGCGCCAGATGCGCCGCAATCTGGCGCCCCATGTGATGGCGGGTCGAATAAAGGATCAGCGGCAGCGCCTGCACGGCGCTGGCGATGTCGGCCCCGGCGGGGATCGCGCCGCGCGGGCAGGCCACCACGAAAGGCTCGACCAGCACCGGATAGACCTCGATCAGATCACCATCATTGCCCGGCGCGGCCCCCAGATCGGCCGCCACCACCAGATCAAGGGCGCGGGCATCAAGCTGATCGAGCAGGCGGTGGCTGGCCCCGGTTTCCAGCAAAAACCGGCAGCCGCGCAGACCTTCGGCCAGCGCCGCCAGCAGGTGCGGGGTCACATTGGCATCGAGATCCTCGATCACCCCCAGCCGCAGCGTGGTCAGCCCCGACATCTCGGCCACCGCCAGTTCGGCGCGGGCCTCGGAGGCGGCGTTGAGGATGGTCTGGGCGTGGCGGCGAAACATCGCCCCGGCGGGGGTGGTCTGCATCGGGCGGCTGGCGCGATCGAGCAGGGGCGCGCCAAGCGCCGCCTCAAGCCCCGCCAACTGCTGGCTGACGGTCGAGGAACTGACCCCCAGCCGCCGGGCGGCGGCGGAAATTGCGCCCTCTTCGGCGGCCGCCAGAAAGACCTCGATACCCCACAGTGTCACCCGGCCCTGTGCTTCGCGCATGCTGCGGCCCCCTGGTCGGATCAGAGCCTGGCGAGTTTTTTCTGCAACTCCGCCAGTTCCTTGCGAATCTCGGCCAGCTCGTCGGCCGGCGTCGGGTCGGCAGGGGCTTCTTCGGGCTCGGAATCGGGGGCGGTCCAGCCCGGCACGCCGACCATCATGGTTTTCATGAAGGCTGCCTGCTGCTTGCGCATCACATCAAAGCCCGGCATCGCGGCCAGCGGATTGGGCAGGCCGGTCAGGTTCTCGATGATTTTCGATTGCCCGCTGCGCAACATCTCGAACGAGGTCGCCAGAAACTGCGGCACCACGCTTTGCACTTCGGTGGTATAGCTGCGCACCAGATCCATCAGCAACGCCACCGGCAACACGTTTTCGCCCTTGCTCTCGTGTTCGGCCACGATCTGCAAGAGATACTGGCGGGTCAGGTCGTCGCCGGTCTTGAGGTCGATGATCTGCACTTCGCGCCCGGCGCGGATGAAGCCGGCAATGTCTTCCAGCGTCACGTAGTCGCTGGTGTCGGTGTTATAAAGCCTGCGGCTGGCATAGCGCTTGATCAGCAGCGGCTTTGCGGTCTTGGCCATCTGGCCCCCCTGTTTTTTGCTTGTGCAGCAATCCTAGGGCAGGTGGTTCCAAAAAGAAAGGGCGGGCACAAGGCCCGCCCCGCGCATCTTGTCCCAGGGAGGATGGGACGGACGCGGCTGATCGTCAGATCACTTCGCGGCGGCAGCGGCGGCCTTCTTGGCGACGTTGCTGACTTCGACGGTGGCCTTCTTGACCGCAGCGGTGGCATCTTCCGAGATGTCCTTGCCGGCCGCCAGCATCAGCTCGACGGTTTCCATCTGAACCTTCTTCGCGATTTCGGCGAAGGAGGCCAGATTTTCGGCGGTCATTTCGGTGGCGGCCGAAGTGAAATCGCTGATCGCCTTGGCGTAATCGGTCGGTTCGGCCTTGGCCTTCGAGGCATCGGCCAGCTTGGCGATGGTGTCCTTGGTCCACTTGGCGGTGACTTCGGTCGATTTCTCGGCGGCTTCCAGCGCCACTTTCGAGAACTTCTCGGCCATCGCCGATTGGGTCTTGAAGGCGTTTTGCAGGGCCGCGGTGTCAACCGGGAAAGAGGCCATCATGTCTTGCATGACTTTGGTGAAGTCGGTGTTCTTGGTCATTTGCTTGCTCCATATGTCCGGGTCGGTCCGGTGTTCTGATGCACCCTATATAGATGCTGCACTGCAGAATTGCAAGTAAAATTTCTGCGGTGCAGCATTTCCCTGAGTTGTGCCGGGGGCGGGCAAGAACATCACGAAAGATCAGGGGGTTGGCGTTGCACTAACGTAGGTGCCGGGGGCCGGGGCCAGCACCGGGTTGGTCGAATCACCGGGGATGCGGGCGGGAATCATCGCGCCCGCGCGCCTGGCCAGCCATTTTTCCCAGCGTGGCCACCACGAGCCCTGATGAAAGGTCGCCCCGGCCTTGAACGCGTCTGGCGTCGTCATCGCGGCCTTGCTGGTGTAGTGGCCATACTTGTTCTTGGTGGGCGGATTGACGATGCCCGCGATATGGCCCGACTGCGACAGGATGAAGGTCTTGTCGGTCGAGGCAAAACGCGTGAAGCCGTTATACGAGCTTTTCCAGGCCGCGATATGGTCAGTCTCGCAGGCGATGGCGCAGATCGGCAAGGTGATCATGGCCGGGCCGACCGGCTTGCCGAATACCGGAAAGCGACCTTGCGCGAAATCGTCGCGCTGGCACAGGCCGCGCAGGTATTCGACCGCCATCCTGGCCGGCAGGTTGGTGCCGTCGCCGTTCCAGTAAAGCAGATCGAAGGCCGGGGGTGCCTCGCCCATCATGTAGCTTTTGATCGCAGGCTGGTAGATCAGATCATTCGAGCGCAGAAAGCTGAAGGTGCGCGACATGAAGGTCTTGGCCAGCACCCCGTCCACCGCCGCCTGACGCTCGATGCCATCGACAAAATCATTGTCGAGAAAGACGCCCACTTCACCCGGATCGGAAAAATCGGTCAGGGTGGTGAAGAAGGTGGCGGATTTGACCGTGGTGTCGCCCGCCCGTTCCAGGTGCGCCAGGGTCAGCGCCAGGGTGGTGCCCGCGATGCAGTAACCAACCACGTTGATCTGCTCCTCGCCGGTGATGCGGCGCACCTCGGCCATGGCGCGCAGATAGCCGTCGCGGATGTAGTCATCCATGCCGACCTCGGCATAAGAGGCATCCGGGTTGACCCAACTGACCACGAACAGGGTGTAGCCCTGATCGACGATCCACTTGATCAGGCTGTTTTCGGGTTTGAGATCGAGAATGTAGAACTTGTTGATCCACGGCGGAAAGATCAGCAGGGGGGTCGTGTGCACCGTCGGCGTGGTTGGTGCATACTGGATCAGCTCGAGCATCTTGTTGCGGTAAACCACAGCGCCGGGGCTGGTGCCCAGGTTCTGACCCACCGTGAAGGCGTGCTGATCGGCCAGCGTCACCAGCAGATTGCCGTTGTTGGCCTCGATGTCGCGCACCAGATTTTCCAGCCCCTGCACCAGGCTTTCGCCATCGGTTTCGACCGCGCGTTCCAGCGCGTCGGGGTTGGTGCCAAGAAAATTGGTTGGCGCGAACATGTCCACGATCTGGCGCGAGAAATATTCAAGCCGCTTGCGGTCGGCGGCCTCAAGGTTATCCAGCCCCGCCACCGCGCCGGTGATGGCCTCGGCGTTCAGCAGGTATTGCTGCTTGAGATAGTTGAAGAAGGGGTGGGTCTCCCACAGCGGGTTGGCGAATCGCTTGTCCTTGGGGGTCGGATCGGGCGGGGCTTTCAACTCGCCTTTAGATAGTGCCTGCTGGGCCTCGACATAGTGTTTCAGGCTCTTGCCCCAGTAGCCGATCTGGTGTTCCAGAATCTTTGCCGGGTTCTGCATCATTTCTGCCACATAGGCGGTGGCAGCCTTGAGATAAAGCTCGTCACTGGGGCCATTCAGCGCCTGATCAACCGATTTACGTTGCGTCATGGCGGCTGCAAGCCGCTTCGAGAGGGTGTCAACCTTGGCCAGATTGGCGTTCAGACGGGCCAGCCGGGCCTCTGCATCAACGTCTTTGGTTGTCATGTTACCATTTCCCTCTTATCGTCGCTGCTATGCAGCATACCGTCACCTGCCTTGGCTGGGAAGCGACGTTATCGGCCAAAGCCCCACCCGGGCAAGGAGACATTCATGAAGTATATGGCGACTTACGATCTGATGGAAACGGCGCGTAACACCAATGCGTGGCTGGGGGCGACGGCGCGGGCGATGGCCACCTATCCGGCCTTTGCGCTGTCGATGAACCCGATGGTGCAACTGACTGCCGCCTGGGGCGAAGTGACCGAACGCACCTTCGGCCGGATGATCGCCAAGCCCGACTGGGGCATCCGTTCGATCGTCGGGACCGGCGGGCAGGACCATCTGGTGGACATCCTGCCGGTGGTGGAAAAGCCGTTCGGCAACCTCGTGCATTTCTCGGTGCGCCGCCGCAGCCCGATGGCGCGCAAGGTGTTGCTGGTGGCACCGATGTCGGGCCACTATGCCACGCTGTTGCGCTCGACCGTGCTCAGCCTGCTGCCCGATTGCGATGTCTATATCACCGACTGGCAGAACGCGCGCGACGTGCCGGTCTCGGCGGGCAAGTTCGATGTCGAGGATTACACCCTGTATCTGGTCGAGTTCATGCGCTTCATGGGGCCGGACACCCATGTGATCGCGGTGTGCCAACCCGCCCCGCTGGCGCTGGCCGCCACCGCTTACCTTGCCGCCGAAGACCCCGCCGCACAACCGCGCAGCCTGACCCTGATCGGCGGGCCGGTCGATCCCGATGCCGCCGCCACCGATGTCACCGACTTTGGCCGCCGCATCACCATGGGGCAACTGGAACAGATCGCCATTCAGCGCGTCGGCTACAGCCACAAGGGCGCGGGGCGGCTGGTCTATCCGGGGCTTTTGCAACTGCAAAGCTTCATCTCGATGAACTCCGATCGCCATACCAAGGCCTTTTCCGAGCAGATCATGCGCGTCGCGCGGGGCGAGGGTTCGGACTATGACGCCCACAACCGCTTTTATGACGAATATCTGGCGGTGATGGACATGACCGCCGAGTTCTATCTGTCCACCGTCGAGCGGATTTTCAAGAACCGCGAAATCGCCCGCAACGCGTTCAACGTGGGCGGCAGGCAGGTCGATATCGGTGCGATCACCCAGGTGGCGGTGAAAACCGTCGAAGGCGCGAACGACGATATCTCGGCACCGGGTCAGTGCGTGGCCGCGCTGAAACTGCTGACCGGGTTGCCCGACAGCAAGAAGGCGCATCACCTAGAGCCGGGGGCCGGGCACTACGGCATCTTTGCCGGCAAAAGCTGGCGCATGAACATCCGCCCGCTGGTGTTGCGCTTCATCGACGCCAATTCGGGCGAACCGCAGAAGGGCAGCGTGCGGCTGGCTGCGACCAACTGAGCTAAAGCCCCTTGGCCCAGGCCACGATCAGCGCCACCGTCGCGGCGGTCTGGCCGGGGCTGAGGATGTCGCCCGCGATCACATGTGAATAACGGTCGTCCCCCGGTCCCAGCACCGGACGGGCGACCTGCACCGGCCCGCCCCAGGCCGCGATCACCGCTTCGGTGCGGGCGGGATCAACCACCTGATCCGCTGCGGCAACCACGAACAGCGCCGGGGTCTTGGCCGCGCCGAAGTCAAGCTCGCGCGCGTGGCGCACCAGGGCCGCCATCGGAAACAGCGCGGCGGTGGGGTAGCTGGTGGTCCAGTAGCGCGCCTGATCGGCATTGGCGGGGGCAAAGCTGAACTCGGCCCCCGCCAGCCACGGCCCCCAATAGCGCGCCAGCGGCAGATCGAGGATCTTCCCGGCCAGCGGTCGGACCCCGAAGTTGGGCGAGATCAGCACCACTCCGGCAAGGTCTTGCGCAAGCTGCGGGTCGGTGGCGGCAATCGCCGCCAGGGTGCCGCCGGTCGAGGTGGCAAGGATCAGCACCCGATCCCCCAGCCTGCGCCCGATCGCCAGCGCCTCGGCGGTATCCTCGATCCAGTCGCCCGCCGTAGCCCCCGCCAGCGCAACCCCGCCGCGCCCGTGTCCGGTGAGGCGGGTATAGAACACATTGGCCCCAAGCGCCTGCGCCACTTGCGCGGGCACCGGCTGGATTTCCTGCGAGGTGGCGGAAAAGCCGTGCAGATAGATCACCGCCAGCGGGGTCTTTTCGCCCAAAGCCCCGGCCCAGTGGATGCGCTTGGCGGTGCCCGCCGTAATGTCGGAAAACTGCTGTTCTTCGGTCGCTAGCCATGCCTCAAGATCGTCGGGCAAGGTGCTGGCGTCAAAGGCTATCCCGCGATCGACGGTATCTGTCGGCAGAACCGCCCAGAGGCCAAGAAACAGCAGAAAAAGGAAAATCAATCCACGGCCAAGCCAGCGCCCGAAGCTACGCATCATTACCTCCTGCGGTCAGAACCTCGGCGATCTGCGCGGTGATCAGCGCCAGACACTGCGGGGTGGAAAATCGGTGATCCGCGCCCTTGACCAGGGTCAGGCGGATGTCGGGGCCACTGGCATGGGCCAGGGTGCGCAGCGCCACCTCGGGCGAAACGTCACGATCGGCGGTGCCCTGCAAAAGGCGCACCGGAAAAGGCAGCCCCAACGGGGCGCGCAGCACCAGATGCTTACGACCGTCTTCGATCAGGCGGCGGGTGATGATGTAGGGCGCGCCGTAGTCCGAAGGCAACACCACCTGACCCTGAGCCAGATCGGCCTTCTGCGCATCGGAAAACCCGGCCCACAAGCTGTCCTCGGTGAAATCCGGGGCGGCCGCGATGCCCACCAGCCCGGCCAGCCGGTCGGGCAGCAAACGCGCCAGCAACAGCGCGATCCAGCCCCCCATCGACGAGCCGACCAGCACCTGCCGACCGGTGGTGCGGGCCACGATCACGGCTTGAGCGTCGGCCAGCCAGTCGCCAATCGCGCCGTCGCGGAAATCACCGCCCGATGCGCCGTGGCCGGAATAGTCGAAGCGCAGGAAGGCGCGGCCGGTGCGCGCGGCCCAGGCGTGCAGGTGCTGCGCCTTGGTGCCGGTCATGTCCGAGGCAAAGCCGCCCAGAAACACCACGCCGGGGCTGCAGCCCGGGTTCTGGTGATAGGCGATGCGGCGGTCCTGGGGGGTGATCAGCGTGCGCGGTTCTGGCATGAAAATATCCGGTTTTCCCTGCTATAAACCATCGCCTTGAGGCAGGCCAGCCGGTTGACATTCCCGGCCCTGCTTGCCAGAACACCGCCACTTGACCCGCAACCGGGCGTTCAGTGGGCGCCAAACCGACGAGGATAGCCAGACCATGGCCCAGATTTCCCTGACCTTTCCCGATGGTGCCAGCCGCAGTTTTGCCGCCGGCAGCACGGCTGCCGAAGTGGCGGCTTTGATCTCGACCAGTCTGGCCAAGAAGGCGATTTCGGCCACGGTCAACGGCGCGCATTACGATCTGCAATGGCCGATCACCACCGACGCCAGCATCAGCATCCACACCATGCACGATGACGCCCCGGCGCTGGAACTGATCCGCCACGACCTTGCCCACATCATGGCGCGGGCGGTGCAGGAGATCTGGCCCGAGGTCAAGGTCACGATCGGGCCGGTGATCAAGGATGGCTGGTATTACGATTTTGACAGAATCGAACCTTTTACCCCCGAAGACCTTGGTGCCATCGAAAAGCGCATGAAGGAAATCATCAACTTGCGCGACGTTGTTCACACCGAGGTCTGGGAGCGTCCGGCGGCAATAGCCTATTACGAACAACGGGGCGAGCCGTTCAAGGTCGAGCTGATCGCCGGCATTCCCGGCGATGAACCGCTGCGGATGTATTGGCACGGGCACTGGCAAGACCTCTGCCGCGGGCCGCATCTGCAACACACCGGCCAGGTGCCCGCCGATGCCTTCAAGCTGATGAGCGTGGCCGGGGCCTATTGGCGCGGCGATTCCAACCGCCCGATGTTGCAGCGCATCTACGGCGTGGCGTTCCGCAACCGTGACGATCTGAAGGCCCATCTGACCATGCTGGAAGAGGCCGCCAAGCGCGACCACCGCCGTCTGGGCAAGGAAATGGAGCTGTTCCATTTGCAGGAAGAAGCCCCCGGCATGGTGTTCTGGCACCCCAACGGCTGGTCGATCTACCGCACGCTGGAAGACTACATGCGCCGCCGTCAGCGCGCGGCGGGCTACAAGGAAATCCGCACCCCGCAAGTGGTGGACCGGGTGCTGTGGGAAAAGTCGGGCCACTGGGAGGCCTACCGCGAGAACATGTTCATCGTCGAGGTCGATGAAGAAGGCGCCAAGGAAAAGCGCATCAACGCGCTGAAGCCGATGAACTGCCCCTGCCATGTGCAGGTCTATAATCAGGGCCTGAAAAGCTACCGCGACCTGCCGCTGCGGCTGGCGGAATTCGGTTCCTGCCACCGCTACGAATCCTCGGGCTCGATGCACGGGCTGATGCGGGTGCGCGGCTTTACCCAGGACGATGCCCATATCTTCTGCACCGCCGACCAGATCGAGTCGGAATGCGCCGATTTCATCACGCTGCTGTCCAGCATCTACCGCGACCTTGGGTTCGAGACGTTCGAGATCAAGCTGTCAACCCGGCCTGCGGTGCGGATCGGATCGGATGAAACCTGGGACATGCTCGAGTCGGCGCTGGAGCAGGCGATCCGCCACACCGGCAACGCCTACGAGGTCGATCCCGGCGAGGGCGCGTTCTACGGGCCCAAGCTTGATTTCAAGCTGACCGATGCGATCGGGCGCAAGTGGCAGTGCGGCACCTTTCAGGTTGACGGCAACCTGCCGACCCGGCTGGACGCCGAATACATCGGCGAAGATGGGGCCAAACACCGCCCCTACATGCTGCACCGCGCCATCCTGGGCAGTTTCGAGCGCTTCATCGGCATCTTGATCGAACATTACGCCGGCAAGCTGCCGTTCTGGCTGGCCCCGCGGCAGGTGGTGGTGGCCTCGATCGTGTCGGACGCCGACGCTTACGTGCAGGAAATCGTGGCGGGCTTGCGCGGCTTGGGGTTGCGCGCCGAGGCCGACGTGCGCAACGAGAAGATCAACTACAAGGTGCGCGAACATTCGGTCGGCAAGGTGCCGGTGATCCTGGCGATCGGGCAACGCGAGGTGGCCGAGCGTTCGGTCTCGGTCCGCCGCCTGGGCGAGACCCGCACCGACAGCGCAAGCCTGGCCGAAATTCTGGTGCAGCTTGCCGCCGAGGCGCGTGCCCCCGACCAGCGCTAAGATAAATCCTTGATTCCGAATAAAAAGTGCCGCTACTCGGCGCTTTTTCATCTCGTTACACTTGGTTTGCAAAAATAGTTGTTTTATTTCAGTTAGTCACGCCATCGTGCCGCACGGTTATGTGAGTGGATGCAAGCGAATTGACCGGGTAAGAATGGCCATGTCGCATCCGGCGACGACCAACTCAGGGGAATTTCATGTCAAATCACGTCAAGACTCTCGCTGTCGCCGGGGCGCTCGCCGCCGCGCTGTCGGCGCATTTCATCACCCCGGCTTCGGCTGAAGATGCCAAGGAAAAATGCTTTGGCGTGGCCCTGGCGGGTCAGAATGATTGCGCGGCTGGCGCTGGCACCACCTGTGCGGGAACCTCGAAGGTTGACTATCAGGGCAACGAGTTCAAGCTGGTTCCGGTTGGAACCTGCGCCACCATCGAGTTGCCCGACAGCCGTGTGGGTTCGCTCGAAGCGCTTGACCGCGATCTGCCGCAGAGCTGATCGCCTGCAATCCTTAGCAACTTGAATCAGGAGTAAACCGATGTCCAACACCGTAAAGTCGCTTGCCGTCGCCGGGGCGCTGGCCGCCGCGCTGTCGGGCCATTTCATCACTTCGGCTGCGGCCGAGGATATGCCGATGGAGAAATGCTTCGGCGTGGCGCTGGCCGGGCAGAACGATTGCGCCGCAGGGGCTGGCACCACTTGTGCGGGCACCTCGAAAGTTGACTATCAGGGCAATTCGTGGAAGCTGGTCCCGGCCGGCACCTGCGCCACGATCGAGCTGCCGGATGCCCGCACCGGGTCGCTTGAAGCACTTGACCGCGATCTGCCGGCGTGAGGTTGCACCGCCCCTTCGGACTTCGGTCCGGGGGGGCAGTTTTTCGAGGACTGACTGATGCGTGATACCGTCGGCGCTGATGGTTTGCCGCCCGGTGCCGGGGTGGGCTACAAGCCGCAGCATTTCGCTTCCATCCTGGCCGATCCCGCGCCGGTCGAGTGGTTCGAGATTCACGCCGAAAACTATCTCGGCGACGGTGGCCGCCCGCTGGCGCAACTGCGTCATCTGGCTGAGCGCTTTGCGATTTCCGCCCATGGGGTGGGCCTGTCGATCGGCGGCGAGGGGCCGCTTGACGAAGGCCATCTTCAGCGCCTGAAACATCTGTGCGACTGGCTGCGCCCGGCCAGCTTTTCCGAGCATCTGGCCTGGTCCACCCATGACGGGGCCTATTTCAACGATCTGCTGCCGCTGCCCTACACGGCGGCCACGCTGGCGCGGGTGGCGGATCACATTGATCAGGTGCAGGATGTGCTGGGGCGGCGGATGCTCTTGGAAAACCCCTCGGCCTATCTGGCCTTCAGTGACGCCGAGATGGGCGAGGTGGATTTTCTGACCGAGGTCGCGCGCCGCACCGGCTGCGGCCTGCTGCTGGATGTCAACAACGTCCATATCTCGGCTGTCAATCAGGGTTTCGATCCCTATGCCTACATTGCCGCTTTCCCGCTGCATCTGGTGGGCGAGATTCATCTTGGCGGGCATGTGGTCGAGGCCGACGATCATGGCGCGCCGCTGCTGATCGACAGTCACAGCCGCGCGGTGGTGGATCCGGTCTGGGCGCTTTACGCCCGCACCTTGGCACTTGGCGGCGTCAAGCCGACCCTGATCGAATGGGATAACGAGGTGCCCGACTGGCCGGTGCTGGCCGCCGAAGCCGCGCGCGCGGCGGCGGCTCTGGCCGGGGTCGGGGCATGAGCGAGGCCGAGTTCCGCGCTGCGCTGCTCGATTCCGCCCGCGCCGTGCCGGAGGGGCTGATCGACCCGCAGGGTCGCCCGGCGGGCAAGCGCTTTGCGGTTTACCGCAACAATGTGGCGGTCGGGCTGACCGAGGCGCTGGAAGCCGGTTTTCCGGTGCTGCGCCGCTTGGTGGGGGCCGAATTCTTTACCGCGATGGCCGGGGTTTTCCTGCGCGCCCACCCGCCGCAGAGCCGGATCATGATGCTTTACGGCGCGGCCATGCCGGAATTTCTGGCGCAATTCGCGCCGGTAGCAGGTCTGCCCTATCTGCCCGATGTGGCGCGGCTCGAACTGGCGTTGCGCCAATCATATCATGCCGCCGACCGCCCCGCCGTGGCCGCTGCGCGGCTGGCGGATCTTCCGCCCGAGGATTTTCTTGCCGCCCGGCTGGGGTTGGCCCCGGCGCTGCGGCTGGTGTGCTCGGACTGGCCGATCCATGCCATCTGGCGTGCCAATACGGGTGGCGGTGATGCCCGCCCGCCGGTCATCCGGCCCGAAAGCGTGGTGGTGCTGCGCCCCGAGTTCGATCCCGCGCCGCACCTGCTGGGGCCGGGGGCGGGAGATTTCGTTGCAGCGCTGCTGGCGGGTGCGTCGGTGGGCGAGGCGATGGATCAGGCCGGTGAAGGGCACGATCTGAGTGCCACGCTGGCGCTGTTGCTGGGCGGTGGCGCAATTGTCGATCTGCAAGGGGTCAAGGAATGAATCTGCTGATTTCACTCTATCGCGCGTTGGCGTGCGGGCTGGACGCACTGGCCCCGGTGGTGCTGCCGACGCTGGCGCGGCTGGTGTTTGCCGGGGTGCTGCTGGTCTATTTCTGGTCCTCGGCCAGCACCAAGTTCGACGGGGTGCTGACCCCTTCGGCCGGGGCCTACATCCAGATTTTCCCGCGCGTGGTCGAGGCTGCGGGCTATGATTTCAGCCAGCTTGGGCTTTATCACCGCCTCGTGGTGGTGGCCGGAACCTGGGCCGAGTTCGCCCTGCCGCTGCTGATCGTGCTGGGGCTGCTGACCCGGCTGGCGGCGCTTGGCATGATCGGCTTCATCGCCGTGCAAAGCCTGACCGATGTGGTCGGGCATGGGGTGGCGGGCGACGATCTGGGGGCGTGGTTTGATGGCGCATCGGGGTCGCTGATCCTTGATCAGCGGGCGCTGTGGCTGGTGCTGCTGGCGGTGCTGGTGCTCAAAGGGGCGGGGCCGTTGTCACTCGATCGGCTGCTTGGCGGGCGCGGCGGCGCTCAGAGGTAGCGCGCCTGCACCGCCGCGTCCCAGCCGATGGTATAGTGGCCGTCGCGGCAAATCACCGGGCGCTGCATCAGGGCGGGATAGGCGGCAAGCTGGGCCTCGGGGTCCGAGTTCTTCATCCAGACGTTGAGCCCGCGCCAGGTGGTCGAGTTGCGGTTGATGATGCGGTCGCCGAACTCGCCCACCAGGGCGGCGATTTCCGCCGCTGTCAGCGGCTCGGCGCGGATGTCGCGGAAAGTGACGCTGTGATCCGCCGCGTGCAGCGCCTTGAGCGCCTTCTTGCAGGTGTCGCAGGTGGCAAGGCCGTAAAGGATCATGGGGCACGCTCTCAGACAGGTGAAGGTGCGGCGCAGGCTATGCCGGATCGGGGCCTTAGTAAATCCGTCAGGCCCTGCCCCGGATCATCCGGCGCAGGGTGCCGTCGCCGGCCCGGGCGCGCCGCAACGCCGCCGCGACATGCACCACCAGCAGCGCGGCCAACAGCTTGGTCAGCACGCCATGCACCGCAAAGCCGCGCTTTTCCCACAGCTCTGACACTGGCGTGATGCGGGGCACCACCCAGGTGTCGAACACCATCACGTCAAGCCCGGTGGCCGAGCTGGCGACCCAGCCCGAAAGCGGTATCGCCAGCAGCAGAACGTAGATGGTGCGATGCGCCAGCCGCGCCGCCAGCACCTCCCATCCCTGGGGGGCACCGAGCGGGGCCGGGGGCGGGCTGATCCGGTGCCAGGCCAGCCGCATCAGCACCAGCGCCAGCAGGCTGAGGCCAATCGTCTTGTGCAGCCCGTAAAGCCAGAGGTTGGAAAGGTTTGGCTGCATCCAGTGCACCCAAGTGCCAAGGCCCAGCATCCCCAGCACGCCAATCGCCATGGCCCAGTGCAGCAGGCGGCTGGTGCGGCCAAAGCTGTCGGGGGTATTGCGCCAGCCTGCCACCTAGGGCACCTGCATGATCCGGGCCACAATATCGAGCCGGACCTCATCGCCCACCATGTCGGCCCAGCCGGTGGCACCAAAGTCGCTGCGGTTGACCGCCCCGGTCAGGCGGATCACCAGGTGGCTCAGATCGGTCGCGACCGATCCCTGCTGGCGCCAGATCGTGGCGTGCAGCACCATCGGTCGGGTTGCGCCCCTGATTGTCACCTGGCCGTCCACCCGCGCGCCGTCGCCTTCGGTCCTGACCGAAGAGCTTTGAAACCCGATCTGCGGATACTGCGCGGTGTCAAGCACCTTGGGCCCCCGCATCGCTTGCGCGGCAAAGGGAAAGCTTGCCACCGCCGCCGAGGCGTCCAGGGTGACCGTCACTGTGCTGCGCGCGACATGGGCAAAGTCGAGGGTCAGATCGGCGCGGGTCACCGGCATCTGGCCGGTGATGCGATCGGGGCCGAAGTCGGTCTCGAACCCCACCACCGAAGCGGTGGCGTCCAGCGCATAGCTCACGGGGGCGGCCAAGGCAGCCCCAGCCAGCGCCAGAGACGCCAACGCTGCCAGCAAAGTAGAGCGGTTGAACAACATGGGAAAACCTTTGCACCGCAGGCTAACCCAAGCTGGGGGCGGCTGTGATCACGTTGCGGTGATGGTCGTGCCCCCCCCGGGGGGCTTCGACGGTGCTTGCCGTTGCAAGCGTAAGCCACCCCCGGTCCTCGCGCTGCAGCCGCCACGCGGCGGGCGGCTCGAGTCGGGCGCGCAGGCGGGTCAGGTGCCAGCCGCCCGCAGGGGTGCAGGCCAGCGACCAGCGGCTTTCCACCCCCTGCGCGCCGCCCGCACCGGGGGTCAGCAGCAGCCCCAGCGGGGGCAGGCGGGCGGCATGACGGGCAGCCTCGGCCCCGGCTTCGGTCGCCAGATGCAGCCGCCGCACCGGGGTCAGGCCCGGCGGGGTTGGCAGATCGGCCACCACCAGCGCGGCCGCGCCCGAGCGCAGCGCTTCTTCCATCGCCCACAGCAGGTCTTCGGGGTGGCGCACGGAGGCGAGGATCAGCCGCCCCGGCTCGGCAAAATCGCGCAGGCCGTCGGGAAACAGCCGTTCGGCCTGCCAGCCGGGGCTGATCCAGATCACCGCGCCGGTGCTTTCGCCCAGCACCATCGCGGCGAGGGTGCGCCGGGCCGGGCCGCAGAATTCATGCACCCGCCCGCGCACCAGCGCCAACCCGCCGGGCAGCGGCTGGGTTGGGCGGGCAAGCAGGGCAGGGCGGGCAAGCAACCGAGTCGGCATCGGGCGACTCTGCCATGTTCTTGATGTGTTCTCAATCCCGTGCTTGCCATTGCTGACCCGATGGGAAACTCTGGCCGCGATCCGACCCGAAAGATGCCATGCGCCGCCTGTTGTTCCCCGCCCTTGCCCTGCTGCTGGCTGCCTGCCAGTTGAGCCTGCCGGGCGCGTCCGGTGGCACGGCGGCGGCACCCGCCAACCCGTTGACCGGCGACGCGATTGCCGTCACCAGCCTTGACGCTGCCCCGCCTGCGATCCCGCCCGCTGCCGAACCTGTGCCCCCAGAGCCGCCCGCCGCCGCGCCTGTGCCCCCCGAGCCGCAATCGCCCGAGCAGATCGCCTGCGAGCGCAGGGGCGGCAGCTATGCCCGCGCCGGGGCAGGCGATGCCCGCGCCTGCATCCGCCCCACCCGCGACGGTGGCAAGCAATGTCGGCGCGAAAGCGACTGCGAGGGCACCTGCCTGGCGCGGTCGCAGACCTGCGCCCCGATCACGCCGATGTTCGGCTGCAACGACATCCTGCAAGATGATGGCCGACGGGTGACGCTGTGCCTCGACTGATCCTTGCCGCCGCTCTGGTGCTGGCCGCCTGCGCCCCGGTGTCGCCGCCGGGCTTTCGTGATCCGATCCTTGGCCTTCACTCGATCACCGCGTTCGAGCCTTCCCGGATCGCCGGGCACTGGACCCAGGTTGCCACCTTTGCCGCCCCCAACGCGCCTGATTGCACCCCCGGCAGCGCCGTCTTCACGCCTGCGGGGGATGGCTTTGCGGTGACGGCGCGGCTTTGCCTCGGGGGCCGGACCCAGCCCATCTCGGGCCAACTTGCCATTGCCCCCGCCGGGCGGATGCAGCTATCCGGGGCCGATCCGGCGGGCATCGGGCAACCGTGGTGGGTGATCTGGGTCGATAGCGATTACCGCACCCTGGTGATCGGCACGCCCTCGGGCGGGTTCGGCTTCATCCTGAACCGCACCGCCACCCTGCCGCAGGACCGCCTGATCGCGGCGCGCGACATTCTGGACTGGAGCGGCTACGACACCAGCCGCCTGCGGCTGCTCAACTGACGCCGGGTGCGTTCCGCCTCACCCCACCTCTGCCCGCAAGCCGCGCAGGTGATCGCGGAACTCGCGCGCGCCCACTGCGGCCTCGCGCACCAGCCAGTCGAAATGGGCCGCGATGCTGGCCACCCGTGCGGAATCGCGGAACGCGATGTAGTGGCGGCCAAGATAGACCACCGCCAGTAGCGGCCCGAACACCGTGACCGGGGCGGAAAACACCCGCCTTGCATCGAACAGGTAGATCCGCAGCGCCGGGTAGAACTGCTCGCTGAGCGTGATCAGCCGGTCGATCTGCTCCAGCCGCACGGCGGCGGGCAGCCCGGCGTAGTAGCCGGTGGCGCTGGCGAATGCCGCCAGCTCGTGCAGCGGCAGCGCGATCTCGTAATCGGAACGCGCGCCGCGCAGCCACTCAAGCTGATCCTCGAACGCGCCGATCGCCTGCTCGGCGGTGCGCCCCAGTTGCGGGGTGTATTCCCATTCCGCCATGGCGTGGGTTTTCAGCATGTCGGGCAGAGTGGCCGGCACATGCCGGATCTTGTAGCCCGCCGCCTCGCGGTGCCAGCCAAAGATGGTTTCGTCAAACAGTGCGCGCGGGGCTTCGGTGATCGACAGCGAGGTCGCCAGCAGATCGGCCAGCGGTTCGGGCCGCTGTGACAGGCCCAGCAGCCAGTCGGCGCTGATCCCCAGGGCCTGGGCACAATCGGCGGCCAGTTGCGCATTGGGCAGGCGGGTATCCCCGGCCAGAAGCTGGCTGATGGTCGAGCGGTCCACCCCGGTCAGCCGCGCCAACCCGCTTTGGCTGGTGCCGCGCTGCGCCATGGCTTCGGCCAGCCGGGTGCGGAACTGCGCGGCGCGGTCGCGCTTGTCGATATGTTTGATCATCCGTGCAGTATTCTCACCAAAGTTGACAATTCGTTGCGCATATTCCGAATTTCAACACCCCAAGGCAAGCGCTATTCACATTGCTGTCATCATTGCCCAAGGAACGCCATGCCCGCCGCCCGCCCCGCCTTTGAGACACTCACCCTTGCCCTGCTGGCCGCCACCTATGGGCTGTGGGGGCTGGGCACCACGGCGGTATTCGCTTGGTCGCCGGTGGCGGGGGTGGTGCTGACGGCGATCACCATCGCCCAGTTTTCCTCGCTGCAACACGAGGCGCTGCATGGCCACCCGTGCCGGGTGGGCTGGCTGAATGCGGCGCTGGTGTTTCCGGCGCTGACGCTGTTCATTCCCTACGGGCGGTTCAAGGCCACCCACCTTGCCCATCACCACGACCCGATCCTGACCGACCCCTATGACGACCCCGAGTCGAACTACCTTGACCCGGCGCACTGGGCCCGGCTGCCTGCCGCCGCCCGATGGCTGTTGCGGGCCAACAATACCCTGCTTGGGCGGATGGTAATCGGGCCGCCGCTAAGCTGCGTCAGCTTTGCGCTGGCCGACCTCGCGTTGATCCGGGCGGGGGATCGCGGGGTGCTGCGCGACTGGCTGCTGCATCTGGCAGGGGTGGCGCTGGTGGTGGCCTGGGTCTGGCCTGCGCCGATTTCGGCCGCTGCTTACCTGCTGGCGGTCTGGGGCGGGCTGGCGCTGGTGAAAATCCGCACCTTTCTGGAACACCGCGCCCACGGTCTGGCGCGCGCCCGCACCGTGATCATCGAGGATCGCGGCCCGCTGGCGCTGCTGTTTCTCAACAACAACCTGCATGGGGTGCATCACTGCCACCCCGAAGTGGCGTGGTATGATCTGCCCCGCCTCTACCGTGCCAACCGCGCGCATTACCTGGCCCGCAACGAAGGCTACCGCTACCGCAGCTACTTTGATATCTTCCGCCGCCACCTGCTGACCGCCAAAGACCCGGTGCCGCATCCG
>CAYQPD010000001.1:63189-66312 GCA_964419305.1 uncultured Rhodobacter sp. | reverse complement strand
TCAGATATCCAGATTTTCCACGTTCAGCGCGTTCTGCTGGATGAACTCGCGGCGCGGCTCGACCACGTCGCCCATCAGCTTGGTGAAGATGTCGTCGGCCTCGGCCAGATCATCGACCCGGACCTGCAACAGGGTGCGCGCCTCGGGGTCGAGCGTGGTTTCCCAAAGCTGCTCGGGGTTCATCTCGCCCAGGCCCTTGTAGCGCTGCATCGTCAGCCCCTTTTCACCCTCGGCCAGAACAGCGCGCAACAGCTCGATCGGGCCGTGGACCATGATCTCGCGATCCTTGCGCAGCAGGCGGGCGGGGGACTCAAAGACCTCGCGCGTGGTGGCCGAGACCTGCGACAGCTTGCGCGCCTCGCCCGAGCGCAGCACCGCGCCGTCCAGCAGGCGCAATTCCTCGACCCCGCGCAGGATGCGGGTCAGGCGGATGCCGTGATCCTGGGTGATGCGGCCCTGCCAGCCCTTCTCGTATTCCACCGCCACCCCGTCGAGTCGCCGCGCCACGGTATCGGCCACCGCTTGCAGATCAGAGTCGGCCCGACCCGGATCGAACGCCCCGGCCAGGGCGGCCTGTTCCAGAATGTGGCGCGGGTAGTAGGTCGGGAACGCGTCGAGCACCCGGTGGAAATGGCGCGCCCCCTCGATCACGCGCAGCAGATCGGCCCCGGCGATTTCCTCGCCGCTGCCCAGCCGCAGCACCGCGCCCTCGACCCCCATCTGCACCAGATAGTCATCGTAAGCCGCCTGATCCTTGAGATAGACCTCGGACTTGCCGCGCGCCACTTTGTAAAGCGGCGGCTGGGCGATATAAAGATAGCCGCCGTCGATCACCTGCGGCATCTGGCGGAAGAAGAAGGTCAGCAGCAGAGTGCGGATGTGGGCGCCATCCACGTCGGCATCGGTCATGATGACGATCTTGTGGTAGCGCAGCTTGGTGATGTCGAATTCGTCGCGGCCAATGCCGGTGCCAAGGGCGGTGATCAGGGTGCCGACGGTTTCCGATGACAACATCCGGTCGAACCGCGCCCGTTCCACGTTCAGGATCTTGCCGCGCAACGGCAGCACCGCCTGATTCTTGCGCGACCGGCCCTGCTTGGCCGAGCCGCCGGCGCTGTCGCCTTCGACGATGAAAATCTCGGACAGGGCCGGGTCTTTTTCCTGACAGTCGGCCAGCTTGCCCGGCAGGCTGGCGACATCAAGCGCGGTCTTGCGCCGGGTCAGATCGCGGGCCTTGCGCGCCGCCTCGCGCGCCATCGCGGCCTCGACGATCTTGCCGACGATGATTTTCGCATTGGCGGGGTTTTCTTCAAACCACTCGGCCAGCTTTTCGCCAACCAGATTCTCGACCGCCGGGCGGACCTCGGATGACACCAGCTTGTCCTTGGTCTGGCTGGAAAACTTGGGGTCCGGGGCCTTGACCGACAGCACGCAAGTCAGGCCTTCGCGCGCATCGTCGCCGGTGAAATCGACCTTCTCGCGCTTGGCGATGCCCGAGGTCTGGGCATAGGCGTTGATGGTGCGGGTCAGCGCGCCGCGAAAACCAGCCAGATGGGTGCCACCATCGCGCTGCGGAATGTTGTTGGTGAAGGGCAGCACGTTCTCGAAATAGCTGTCGTTCCACCACATCGCCACTTCGACGGTGATCCCCGCCCGCTCGCCGATGATATAGATCGGGTCGGCCATGATCGATGTCTTCGAGCGGTCAAGATAACGCACGTATTCACGCACCCCGCCCTCGTAGTAAAGCTCGGTGCGCAGCGGCTCGGCCGGGCGTTCGTCTTCCAGCACGATGCGCACGCCCGAGTTCAGAAACGCCAGCTCGCGCAGCCGGTTCTCCAGCGTCTTGTAAACATAGTCGAGGTTGGAAAAGGTCTTGAGCGAGGCCAGAAACCGCACTTCGGTGCCCTTCTGACCGGGTGCCGCGCCCACCACCCGCAGGTGTTCGACGGTATCGCCATGCTCGAACCGGGCGAAGTATTCCTTGTCGTTGCGCCAGACCCGCAGCTCCAGCCACTCCGACAGGGCGTTGACCACCGAGACCCCCACCCCGTGCAACCCGCCTGAAACCTTGTAGCTGTTCTGGTCGAATTTGCCGCCCGCGTGCAACTGGGTCATGATCACTTCGGCCGCCGAAACCCCTTCTTCGTGGTGGATATCGACCGGGATGCCGCGCCCGTTGTCGCGCACCGAAACCGAGCCGTCGGCGTGGATTTTCACCGACACGGCGGTAGCGTGCCCAGCCAACGCTTCGTCGATGCCGTTATCGACCACCTCATAGACCATGTGATGCAGGCCCGAGCCATCGTCGGTATCGCCGATATACATCCCCGGGCGTTTGCGGACAGCCTCTAACCCACGCAAAACCTTGATGGAATCGGCGTCATAATGTTCCGGCTTCGGTGCAGCGTTGGTCATGCGGACCCATCCCCTGAATTGTGCGCAACTTATAGCGGCGCGGGGGCGGAATGTCACGCGCCAGCCACAATATTTAGCGCTCAGAGCACGGCGATCACCCCAGCCACCGCAATCAGCAGGCTGCCTGCCGCAAGGTTCAGCCGCCGCAACGCGGTGGGCGAGGAAAGCACCCGGCGCACCCGGTCAACCGTGGCCGCGAAGATCAGGTTGCCGGTCATCGGGATCAGGGTGGAAACCGCGATGATCACCGCGATGTCGGGGGTGGTGACGCGGCTCAGATCAAAGAACCCCGGCAGCACCCCCATGTAGAACAGGATCGCCTTGGGGTTGCCCAGAATCGCCGCCACCCCCGCCGCAAAGCCTGCCAGCCGCCCCGGCCGGGTCAGGCGGCTGTCGCCGGAAATCGGGCGGCCCGCGTGGTGGATCAGCGCCGCCCCCATTACCACAAAGATCACCACCGCCACCCAGCGCAGCACCAGCATGAAATCGCCGTAAACCGAGGCCACCCAGGTCAGCCCGAAGATCGCCGCCAGCGGCCACACCATGTCGCCGATCGCCACCCCCACCGCCAGCGGCCAGGCCCCCGCAAACCCGCCCGCCAGACCACGCGCGATGATCGCCACCCAGACCGGGCCGGGGGTCAGGAACAGGATCAGCAGCGCGCCGCAGTAAAGCAGCAGTCCGTCAAGGGTGATGGTCATGGCT
>CAYQPD010000001.1:50373-63089 GCA_964419305.1 uncultured Rhodobacter sp. | reverse complement strand
AGCACCGCCCCGTGCATCTGGTAAAACGCAACCCCCGGCTGGCTGGCCTTGTGCTCGCGCCACCCCAGCCGCGCGTAGAACGCGCGCGCCGCCGCCAGATCGGCCACGCCGAGGGTGATCAGGGTGACACGCTGCGGGTTCATGCGGTGATCTCCGTCACTGTCGAGCCGCCATTGCCTTCGGCCACCGCGAAGGTCTGGCAGCGCGCCCCCAGACTGTCAAACAGTTCCCGCTCGGTGCCGGTCATCAGCGCCTGCGTGTCCAGCGCACAGATCTCGTCGTATAGTGCTTCGCGGCGGGCACCATCCAGATGCGCCGCCACTTCGTCGAGCAACAGCACCGGTGCAGCCCCCAGATCGGCCCGCAACGCGCGGGCACTGGCCAGGATCAGCGCGATCAGCAGCGCCTTCTGCTCGCCGGTCGAGCATTGTCGGGCCGCAACCCCCTTGGCCCCATAGATCGCCTCAAGATCAGCGCGATGCGGCCCGACCAAGGTGCGCCCGGCAGCCAGATCGCGCCGCCGCCCCGCCGCCAGGGCCGCCGCCAGATCGCCCGCAGCGACCGTTTCGCCCTCGGGCCCCACAATCGTCAGATCAGCGCGCGGGAACGCGGTTTGCGCCCCCTGCTGCGCCGCCATCAGCCGCGCCACGGCAAGGGCGCGGTTGGCCATGATCACCGCCCCCGTCGCCGCCATCTGCGCCTCGAGCACATCATACCAATGCCGGTCCGTCACCTGATCGCGCAGCAGCCGGTTGCGCTCGCGCATCGCGTTCTCGTAGGCCAGTGCCGCCTCGGCGTGATCGGGCGCAAAACTCAAGCTCAGCCGGTCCAGAAACCGCCGCCGCCCTTCGGCGGCCTCGATCCACAGCCGATCCAGCGCGGGCACCAGCCAGACCATCCGCACCACGCGCCCAAGTGCCGCCTGGGTAGCCGCCTTGCCATCAATGCGCACCTGTCGCGCCTGCCCGGCCTCGGCCCAGGTTTCAACCTCATGTGCCCCGCTCAGTCCGCGCAGATCGGCCGCCACCTTCCAGCCCGGAGCCTCGGGTCGGCGCGCGAACTCGTCCGCCGCGGCCCGGCGCAAACCCCGCCCCGGCGACAGCAGCGATACCGCCTCGAGAATGTTGGTCTTGCCCGCACCGTTGCCACCAACCAGCACCACCGGCCGCCCGTCCAGCACCAGTCGCGCGGCGCGATGGCTGCGAAAATGCGAGAGATTCAGCGCCGTGATGGCCAGACCGCTCACGCCTTCTTCTTTGCAAAAATATTCCACGGGGGTCCGGGGGTGTGAAACCCCCGGCGCTTGGTCACACGCGCATCGGCATCACGACATAGACCGCCGAGGTGTCGTTGCCTTCGCGCATCAACGTCGGGTCGCCTGCGGAATTGAACAGGAACACCGCATTCTCGCGGTCAACCTGCTGGGCAATCTCCAGCAGATACTTGGCGTTGAAGCCGATCTCCAGCCGTTCGTCGCTATAGGCCACCGCCAGCTCTTCTTCCGCCGCCCCCGAATCCGGCGCGGTGACCGACAGCACCAACCGATCCTCATCGAGGCTGAGCTTGACCGCGCGCGAGCGTTCCGACGACACCGTGGCCACCCGGTCCACCGCCCTGGCAAATTCGGCGGCATCCACCTCCAGCCGCCGGGTGTTGCCGGTCGGAATCACGCGGGTGTAATCGGGGAAGGTGCCGTCGATCACCTTCGAGGTCAGGGTGATGGCCGGGGTGGCGAACCGCACCTTGGTTTCCGACACCGAGACCGCGATCTGCGCCTCGTCATCCTCAAGCAGTTTGCGCAATTCGCCCACCGTCTTGCGCGGCACGATCACGCCGGGCATATCGGCGGCCCCGTCGGGCAGGGTGGCGTCGATCCGCGCCAGGCGGTGGCCGTCGGTCGCAACCGCCCGCAGCACCTGCCCGCCCTCGCCGGTTGCAACGTGGAAATAGACCCCGTTCAGATAATAGCGGGTTTCCTCGGTCGAAATCGCGAATTTGGCCTTGTCGAACAGGCGCCGCAGCACCGGCGCGGGGGCGGTGAAATTCGAGTCGTATTCGGCGTTCGCCATCACCGGAAAATCTTCGCGCGGCAAGGTGGCAAGGTTGAAGGTCGAGCGCCCGGCGGCCACTGTCAGCCGCCCGGCAGCACCATCTTCGGCCAGGCTGACCAGCGCGCCATCGGGCAGTTTGCGCACGATCTCGTGCAGCATCAGCGCCGAAACCGTGGTCGCCCCGGCGCGCTCGACCACTGCGGGGGCACGATCGACGACCTCGATGTCAAGATCGGTGGCGCGGAACGAAACCGCCGCCCCCTCGGCCTCGATCAGCACATTGGCAAGGATCGGAATGGTGTTGCGCCGCTCGACCACCGATTGCGCCTGAGCCAGCGCCTTCAGAAGCGCGCCGCGTTCGATGCTGATCTTCATTCCCACTTACCCCTTGGATTCCGGCCCGCCCTGCGGGAGGCCGAACCTAGCCGGTTTCCACCGGTTCTCAAGCCCTTTCGCGACTTTCCGATGGTTTGCCGGGGGCGTCAAGGGCACCCGCCGGGGTTCAGGCCTGCAAAAGACGTCTCAGAAGTTGCAGATCGTCGGCAAGCTGCGAATCGGTCGCCATCAGTTCCTCGATCCGGCGCACCCCGTGCATGATCGTGGTATGGTCGCGGCCACCAAACCGCCGCCCGATTTCGGGCAAGGATCGCGGCGTCAACTGCTTGGCCAGATACATTGCCACCTGCCGCGGCCGGGCGATGGTGCGCACCCGCTTGGGGCCGATCATGTCGGACAGCCGCACATTGAAATGCTCGGCCACCCGGCGCTGAATCTCCTCGATCGTGACCTTGCGGTCCGAGGCGCGCAGGATGTCGGCCAGACAATCCTGGGTCAGATCAAGGGTGATCTCGCGCCCGACCAGGCTGGCAAAGGCAAACAGCCGGGTCAGCGCGCCTTCCAGCACCCGCACGTTGGTGGTGATGCGATGCGCGAGGAAATCCAGCACGCCGGCGGCAAGCGCCAACCCCGGGTACTGCTGGCGGTAATATTCGGCCTTCAATTGCAGAATGCCGAGGCGAAGCTCGTAATCGGTGGGGTGCAGATCGACCACCAGCCCGCATTGCAGGCGGCTCTTGATCCGGTCCTCGAGATCCTTGATCTCGCCCGGCGCGCGGTCGGCGGAAATCACGATCTGCTTGTTCTGATCGACCAGCGCATTGAAGGTGTGAAAAAATTCGTCCTGCGTGCTGTCCTTGCCCGCGATGAACTGGACATCATCCACCATCAGCACATCGACCGAGCGGAACAGCTCCTTGAAATCCATGATCTGGCGGTCGCGCAGCGCCTGGACGAAACGATACATGAACTGCTCGGCCGAAAGGTAAAGCACCCGCAACTCGGGTTGGCGGGCGTGCAATTCGTGGGCAATGGCGTGCATCAGATGGGTCTTGCCCAGACCGACCCCGCCATAAAGGAACAGCGGATTGAAACTGACCGGCCCGCCCTCGGCCACCCGGCGCGCGGCGGCATGCGCCAGCTCGTTCGGTTTGCCGACCACGAAGCTGTCGAAGGTAAAGCGGGCATCCAGCGGCGCCCCCAGCACCTCGTCCTTCGCGCCGGCCCGAATCTTGTGGTTAGACCTGACTTTGGCGGCCACCGGGGCAGGGCGCGGCCCATGGTTGACGCTGAATTCAAGCCGGTCAATCGCAGCCCCGGCCTGATTAAACTGGGCGCGGATATGCTCGGAATAATTGCGCGACACCCAATCGCCGAAAAACACCGTCGGCACCTCGAACGAGGCAACGCCATCTTTCAGCGCGGCAAGGCTCAGCGGCTCGATCCAGGTCACGAAATTGTTCTTGCCGATCTGTTGGCGCAGATCTTCACGCACTTTGCCCCAGGTTTTTTGCGTCATTCTTCCTGACCCGTTCGTCGCCGTTCGTTGCCGGCTTGTTTGGGGCGACTGGTGCCCGTCGCACATACCACGGGCGACTCCAACCAGCCCTGCGGCAACCGTTTCCACAGGCCGGGCCGTGCCAGGGATACCACGACAGGCAACGCGAATGACCGGGCAGACCGGTCATGTCACGCCGTTGATCAGGCCTGCAACCAAACCGGCGCAGACAGCATAACCAATTGATTGCAAATCAAAAAATCAACGCCATCGCGGCAGAGCGACAGCCTGAGGCCAGACTTTCCGATCGCAACCCCGTCATGTCCCCCAGGACAAAGTGAATCGCTTGGTCAAACTAGCAAGCCGGGGCGATGGCCTGCAACCGAACTTCGCTGTTGACAGACCATTGGCGCTGCGAATCCCCGGCCTCTGGCAAATCGGCAACGCGGCGGCGTGGTGCCAAGCCCCAAAATGCAAAAAACGCGCCACAAGGGGCGCGTTCCGGCCGTTGTCGGTCGCCGCGAGTCAGGCGGCGGCGGTGGCGAGGGCCTTGACCCGCGACGACAGCCGCGACATCTTGCGCGCGACCGTGTTCTTGTGCAGCACACCCTTGGTCACGCCCCGGGCCAGTTCCGGCTGGGCCACCCGCAACGCCGCGGCCGCCGCATCCTGATTGCCCGAGGCCAGCGCCTCTTCGACCTTGCGCAGGAAGGTGCGAATCCGCGAGCGGCGCGCCTTGTTCACGTCTTGGCGTGCATCGGCTTGGCGGGCGCGTTTTTTGGATTGGGGCGTATTGGCCATCTGTCTGGTTCCGGTTCTACAAGTTCGGGTCGGTCTTGAAGCCGCGTCTTTACGGGCGACTTGCGGCCAAGTCAACCGGGTTATCCGCGCTATGGCGGTTATCTGTCGCGGAATTGCGGCTGGCGCTTTTCGAGAAAGGCCGCCATGCCCTCTTTCTGGTCTTCGGTGGCAAACAGGGCGTGAAACATCCGGCGCTCGAACAGCAGGCCTTCGCGCAGGGTGCTCTCATAGCTGCGGTTCACGGCCTCCTTGACCGCCATCACCGTCAGCGCGGATTTCTCGGATATCTTGACGGCAGCTTTCATCGCCTCTTCGATCAGGTTCTTGGCGGGCACCACACGTGACACCAGGCCCGAACGTTCGGCCTCGGCGGCATCCATGAAGCGCCCGGTCAGGTGCATGTCCATCGCCTTCGACTTGCCGACGAATCGGGTCAGGCGCTGGGTGCCGCCCATCCCGGCCACCACGCCAAGGTTGATTTCGGGCTGGCCGAATTTGGCGGTATCGGCGCAGATGATGAAATCGCACAGCATCGCCAGCTCGCAGCCGCCACCCAGGGCATAGCCCGCAACGGCGGCGATGATCGGCTTGCGCACCCGCAGGATGGCATCCGAATCGGTGCCGAACAGATCGCTGCCGAACACATCGACAAAGGTCTTGTCGGCCATTTCCTTGATGTCGGCCCCGGCGGCAAAGGCCTTGTCCGAACCGGTCAGCACGATGCAGCGCACCTGGTCGTTGGCATCGGCGGCGGCCATCGCATCGGCCAGTTCGTGCATCAGAAGGGCGTTCAGCGCATTCAGCGCTTCAGGCCGGTTGAGGCGGACCAGCGCCACGTAGTCTTCGATCTCGACGATCAGCGTCTCATAGGCCATGACTTGGGTCCCCCGCATGCAACAGTGGCGCGACTACTAGCACCCCGCCCGCGCCGAGTCATCTCTGACAATGCGGGCAATAGAACGATGATCGCCCGGACTGCACGACGCGCGCAATGGTGGCGGTGCAGCCCTGGGTCAGGCAGGGCTGACCTTCGCGACCATAAACCTGAAAGCGGTGCTGGAAATAGCCGAAGCCCCCGTCGGCCTGACGGTAATCGCGCAAACTCGATCCGCCCGCCGCGATCGCCTCGGACAGAACCGCGCGAATCAGCGGCACCAGCGCCGCAATCCGTCGGGCGGCAATCAGGCCAGCCTTGCGCGCCGGGTTCAGCCGCGCCCGATACAGCACTTCGCAGACGTAGATATTGCCCAGACCGGCGACCACGTGCTGATCAAGCAGCGCCGATTTGATTGGCGTGGCGCGGCCTTTCAGGCGCGCCACCAGATAGGTCTCATCGAAGGCATTGCCCAGCGGCTCGGGGCCAAGGGCTGCCAGCAAGGGGTGCTGCTCGGCCTGCGCGGTGGGCATCAGGTCCATCGCGCCAAAGCGGCGGGCATCGTTGAAGGTGATGCGCGCGCCGCCCGCCATATCAAGCACGACATGATCGTGTTTAGCCGCGGCGGGGTGAAAATTGCCTGCCACCGCTTCCGAGACCAGCATCCGGCCCGACATGCCAAGGTGGATCAGCAGGGTCTCGCCGCTATCAAGATCGGCCAGAAGGTATTTCGACCGCCGCCGCAGCGCCACCACCCGTGCCCCGGTCAGACGCGCGGCCATATCGGGCGGAAACGGACGGCGCAGATCGGGCCGGTTGACCACCGCGTGCGCGATCACCTGGCCGGTCATCACCGGCTCCAGCCCGCGTCGCACGGTTTCAACCTCGGGCAATTCAGGCATTCGTTAGCCCCCTTGACAGCAACGGCGCATTGCAGCCCGCGCCAAGCGCCCTATAAGGTGTGGCAAAACCATGGACGGCAAGACCCGATGAGCGAAGATCGCGCCAAGACCACCCATTTCGGCTTTCAGACCGTCGATGAGGCCGAAAAGGCCGGGATGGTGCATGGGGTCTTCAGCCGCGTGGCCAGCAAATACGACATCATGAACGACGTGATGTCGGGCGGGGTGCATCGCCTGTGGAAAGACGCGATGATGGATTGGCTGGCACCGCGACCGGGGCAGAAGCTGTTGGATGTGGCAGGCGGCACCGGCGATGTGGCGTTCCGGTTTCTGAAGCGCGCGCCGCTGGCCACCGCCACCGTGCTTGATCTGACCGAGCCGATGCTGGTGGCCGGGCGCCAGCGCGCCGAGGCCGAGCAGATGGCCGAGCGGCTGGAGTGGGTGGTGGGCGACGCCATGGCGCTGCCGTTCGCGGCCAATTGCTTCGATGTCTATACCATCAGCTTCGGCATCCGGAATGTCACCCGCATTGCCGACGCCCTGACCGAGGCTTACCGCGTGTTGCGCCCCGGCGGGCGGCTGATGGTGCTGGAATTCAGCCAGGTGCCCAACCCCGCGCTGCAATGGGCTTACGACCGCTACAGCTTCAACGTGATTCCGCTGATGGGCCAGATCATCGTCGGCGACCGCGCGAGCTACCAGTATCTGGTCGAATCGATCCGCAAGTTTCCCGATCAGGAAACCTTCGCGGGCATGATCCGCGCCGCCGGTTTCGGGCAGGTGAAATATCGCAACCTGACGATGGGCGTGGCGGCGCTGCACTCGGGCTGGAAGCTTTAAGTGCGCGGCCCGCACAACATCATCCGGCTGATCCGCACGCTGGCCACACTCGAGCGCACCGGCGGCATCGGGGTGGTGCTGGTGGCGTTCGACGCCCCGCCGCGGTTGCGGGTGCTGGCACACGTGCTGGGCTGGCCGTTCAAATGGCTGGGGCTGAAGGGCGATCCCGCGCTGCCGCCCGCCACCCGCGCGCTGACCGCGCTTGGCCCAGCCTACATCAAGTTCGGCCAGTTGCTTTCGACCCGCCCCGATGTCGTCGGCGACGAGCTGGCGCTGCAACTGAAGTATTTGCAGGACAAGCTGCCGCCGTTCCCGACCGCGATTGCAAGGCAGATGATCGAGGACGAGCTGGACCTGCCGGTCGATCAGATCTTTTCCGAATTTTCCGAGCCGGTTGCCGCCGCTTCGATCGCCCAGGTGCACCGGGCGCGGCTGAATGAGTCCGGACAAGAGGTGGCGGTCAAGGTGCTGCGCCCGGGAATCGAGCGCGCTTTTGCCAAGGATATCGACGCCTTCCATTTTGCCGCCCGGATCATCGAACTGGTGTCGCCCGCCTCGCGCCGCCTGCGGCCCAGGGATGTGATTGCGCATTTCGAAGGGGTGGTGAAGGGCGAGCTTGATCTGCGGCTGGAATCGGCGGCAGCGGCGGAATTCGCCGCCAATACCGCCAAGGACGAAGGCTTTCAGGTGCCGGCCCCGGTGTGGAACCTGTCGAGCCGTCAGGTGATGACGCTCGATTGGGCCGAGGGCGTGAACATGGCAGACAATGCCGCGATCGACGCGGCGGGGCATGATCGCACCCAGCTTGCGGCGCGGGTGCTGGAACTGTTCCTGTCGCACGCCCTGCGCGACGGCTATTTTCATGCCGATCTGCATCAGGGCAACCTCAAGGTCGCGGCCAACGGCAACATCATCGCCTTCGATTTCGGCATCATGGGGCGGCTCGATGAATACACCCGCCGGGTCTATGCCGAGATTCTGTTCGGCTTCATCCGGCGCGATTACCGCCGGGTGGCCGAGGTCCATTTCGAGGCGGGCTATGTGCCCGCCGACCGCGACATGGACGAATTCGCCCGCGCCTTGCGGGTGGTGGGCGAACCGATCTTCGGCATGGATGCCACCCGCATCTCGATGGCGCGGCTGCTGTCTTATCTGTTCGAGGTGACCGAGCGTTTCGGCATGGAAACCCGCACCGAGCTGATCCTGTTGCAGCGCACCATGGTGGTGGTCGAAGGGGTGGCGCGGTCACTCGACCCGCATATCAACATCTGGCAGGTCGCCCGGCCGGTGGTCGAGGCCTATATCAAGCAGAACATCGGCCCGCGCGCGGTGCTGCGCGATCTGGCGCGAACGGCGCAAGTGCTGGCCCGGTTCGCGCCCCGGCTGCCGCGGCTGGTCGAGGATCAGTTGATCCGCCAGTCAATTGCGAAAACCTCCGCGCCGCCGCCGCGCGCCGTGCATCCGGTGGCGTGGATGGCGACCGGGGCGGCGCTGCTGGCGCTGGGGTTCTGGGTCGGTAGCCTGATCTGAGCCGGTCATCCGCCGCGGATCGCTGTCACCGCCAAAGCGGGCACCGCAATACCACCCTGCAAAATCAGGGTCGTGCCGCCGGCCCTGTTCTGCACCTCGCGGATCGGGGCATAAACCTCGACATCGGTGGTTTCCAGCAACTGGTCCCCGGCGTAGTTTTCAAGCTGAAAGCTGTAGCTGCCTTCAGCCAGAGGGGCCCCGGCACTGTCCACCGGCATCCAGCTCAGCTCGTCGGCCGCAACCGGAATGTCCTGCTGGGTGGCGACCAGGCCGTGCGCGTCACGCACCACCAGCACGGCACGATCGGCGGCAGCGGCAGGGTTGGGTGACAGCGGCACCGGCTGGCCCGGTGTGACCCAGGCCGGGGCGGCGACGCGGGCCTCGAGCCCGACCCAACCGGCCATCTGTGCCATGTCCATCAGGGCAAGCTGGCTTTGCATTCCGCCCAGCAGGTTATTGGTCATGGCCTGCTGCTCGACCCCTGAAAAGGTGGCAAGCTGGACCGCGAAATCCGATGAATTGAGAGGGTTCATCGGATCTTGATTCTGCAGCTGGGTGGTCAACATCTGAAGAAAGGTGTCAAAATCCGCATTGATCGAACTGCTGCCGGTCGCGACGCTGGTCGTCGGGGTTGGCAGCGTGGCGAGGGTGGCCTGGGTGACATCCATTTTCCGATTCTCCTATAATCTGAGATCAAGCCCGCCAACCCCGGCCACGGCTGGTGCGCGAGGCGTTGGCTGGGTTGGTGAAGGGCCGGCCACTGGCGCAGGCGCAGCGGGCGGAGTGGCCTGAGCCTGCGCCTGCGGGTGCGCTGCGCCCCCCGCGCCCCACTGCCCGAAGCTGAGGGTCGCACCCGAGAACCCGGCCTGGCGGAATTCCTGTGCCAGATGATCAGCGTGACGGCGCAGCAGATCAATGGTTTCAGGGCGCTCGGCACTAAGCAGCACGCGCATCACGTCACCCTCGGCCTGCATCGACATGCGCAGGCGCCCCAGCTCGTCGGGGGCGAGCGCAAGTTCGACTGATTCGGTGCCACCGTTGCGGGCATGCTCGATCAGGGTCGCGGCCAGCGGCTTGGCATGCGGCGTGAAAGACGGTGCCGACGTGATCACTGAAGTGGCGAGCGGGGTTGTCAGAATCTGTGCCAGGGCGGGCACGACCGCCCCCGTCGGCGCAAGTGGGTCGGCCGCAGGTGGCGGTCTGGGGCTGAAGGCCAAGGCGGTGGCGGGACCGTCGTCCGGTCGGGTCGGTCCGGCAAATTCGGCCGATGCGCCGAATGTCGCGGGTGGGGTGTCGTTGCGGGCAATCGGCGAAGTCCGGTGCGGGGCATCCTGCCGATTTGCCGTGACCATCGTCGGGGGCAAGCTGGAACCCGCGGCGGCCTCTTGCGCGGCATCGGGTGACTGCGACGCGGCCCCCGGTGCCGTCACGCCGCGCGCCAGATCGGCCCCGTCGATCCCCAGCGCCGGTGTTTCAGCCTGTGCCGGATCCCCCCCGACCGAAAGCGCCGCCGCCACCGGGCCCGGCTGGGCGGCAACGGGCACCGTGGCGGGTGCAGCCGCACCGGCCTGCGTGGGGGCCGACAAAGCGGGTGGCGGCACAACCGTCCGGCCGTCGTGCGGCGACCCGCCCGGTTCCGTCACGGCCGCCATCGGATAATGGCCCGATGCGCGGGTGGCTGTTGTGGCGCGCAGCAGCGACCACGCCGCGCGACCATCCGCAGCAGGCGCAGGCGGCAACCCGGCGGAAACCTGAACGGACCAGCCTTCAGCGGGGGCCCGATGGCTGGTCATGGCCGGGTTTTGCGGAACGGCGGTGGTGGTTGGGGCCGGACCAGCCCCGCGCTGACGGGTCACGGCCCTGGTCAGCACCGCCCGAGCCTCAGGCGACGCCTGATCTGCGAGCACCACCCAGCCCTGGGCGGGATGCGCGGGAATGGCCACCGGCAGCGCACCCGTGGCCACCGGCGCGCGATGATCCGCCGCAGCCGCGCTTGCGCGCGCCACCGCTGCCGTCACTTCGAGCCCGGTCGGCACGACTTCACCCGCCGATGGCCGCGAGGAACGCGAGGTCGCCGGGATGGCGGACGGGGCGAGCCCATCGCCCGCTGGCGAGTCCGGCGCGGCGGGGGGCCGGACGTAGGGTGCCTCCGCCATTGCCGCGCCCAGCCACAGCGCACCCGGCCCAGCCGCAACCGTGCTGGCCGGGTCTAGCAATTCCGGGTCATCGGGCGCTGCCGCTGCGCCAGATGACGCCACGATGGGCGCGCTCGGGTCCGACGGGGCAGCATTGAACGCCGCAAGGAACCCGGTGCCATCGCTGCCCGCCGCCATCACCCCCGGCCCGGCGGCAGGTTGCGGTTGGGGCGCAGGCTGGGTTGAAAGTTGAATCATTTTTCCCGACTTCTGCCGTTGACCATGCCACTATTTCCGCAACTGGTTACCCGTTGTTTACCGCCATGCGGCGATAGTGAGGAAAATCCGATCGAACTGGAAATTGCGGATGACCCCCTTGATCGCCTCGACGGCGCTGCCGCATTCGACCCCGACGCGCGCCCCCGACCCCGCCCCCCTGCGGGTTCAGGCGCAGGCGCTTGAGGCCGCGTTTCTGGCCGAAATGCTGGGCTACGCGGGCTTCGGCGCGGCGCGTGACAGCTTTGGTGGCGGCATCGGCGAAGACCAGTTTGCCTCATTCCTGCGCCAGGAACAGGCCACCGCCATCGTCGGCAAGGGTGGCATCGGCCTGGCCGAATCACTTTTTCATGCCTTGGCACGGGGCGATCATGGCAGGCCCTGAAGATCAGACCGGGCAGGTGCTCGAGCGGCTGCTTGACCGGATGCACGCGGCCGTTCTGGCAGGCGACATCCGCGATCTTGCAACCACCGCGCCCGAACTCGAGGCGGTTCTGGCCGACTTTGCCAGCCTCGACGACCGCGCCCTGGGCGAGCGGCTGCGCCGCAAGGCCAGCCGCAACGCAACTTGCCTGCTGGCCGCCGCCCGTGGTCTGCGCGCCGCGCGCCGCAGGGTTGCCGAAATCCAGTCCGCGCGTGACGGCCTGCAAACCTACGACGGTCACGGCAAACGCACCGATATGCCGCAAGGCACCGGTCGGTTGGCACAGCGATTCTAGACCTGCCCCTGGCTTGAATCAAATGCCGGACAATTCGAACCGGCCACCCTGCCAACCTTAGCGAACTCTTAGAACTTCATCGGCATCAATCATCTTGCATCCCAAGGATCGGGGTGGCGCGGTCGGGTCGTGATCTGCCGCAGTGGCCAAAACGCCTGTCCCGCCATCATTCCGGTGGCATTCAATGCCGTGCGCAAAGCGCCGACCCATCACAGAGGGAAATGAACATGACTTCGATTCTGACCAATACCGGCGCAATGGTCGCGCTGCAGACCCTGAAGGGTATCAATTCCAACATGACCACGACCCAGTCGGAAATCTCGACCGGCAAGCGGGTCTCGTCGGCCAAGGACAATGCCGCCGTCTGGGCAATTGCCAAAGTGATGGAGTCCGATGTGAAAGGCTTCAAGGGCATTTCCGACAGCCTTGCGCTGGGGTCATCGACCGTTGCCGTGGCCCGGCAGGCCTCGGAAACCGTCACTGACCTCTTGACCCAGATGAAAGGCAAGATCGTGGCGGCGCAGGAAGCCAACGTCGATCGTGCCAAGATCCAGACCGACGTGGCGGCGCTGCGCGATCAGATCACCTCGGTGGTGGGTGCCGCGCAGTTCAACGGGCTGAATCTGGTGGACAACAGCACGGCCAGTGCGGCAATTCTGGCCTCGCTTGATCGCGACTCGGCCGGCAGCGTTACCTCGTCGTCGATCACCGTCACGGCGCAGAACCTGTCGACCGGCGGCTATGTCGCCAAGGC
>CAYQPD010000001.1:6696-50273 GCA_964419305.1 uncultured Rhodobacter sp. | reverse complement strand
AATGCCGCAACGGCCCTGACCAACATCGAAACCCTGATCAACACCACGGTTGATGCCGCCGCCGCCTTCGGCTCGGCCCAGAGTCGGATCGAAACCCAGGCGACATTCATCTCGAACCTGTCGGACTCGATGAAAGCCGGGATCGGCGCGATGGTCGATGCCAACATGGAAGAGGTGTCGGCCCGGCTGCAGGCGCTGCAGGTGCAGCAGCAGCTTGGGGTGCAGTCGCTCTCGATCGCCAATCAGGCGCCGCAGAGCATCCTGTCGCTGTTCCGCTAAGGGAACGGGCCGGGGGCAACCCCGGCCCACGCCTTCTGACCCCACTCATCCCTGGAAGGATTTCCCATGGCCACCCTGCAAACCGCCCGCACCGCCTACGCGCGCCCCGAGGCTCCGGCCCGCACCGCCCGCGCCATCGAATACGACCTGCTCGCCCGCATCACGCATCAGCTCAAGGAGGCCTGGGTCGGGCGGGCGGCGAACTTTCCGCGCTTTGCCGCCGCGCTGAGCGACAATCAGCGCCTGTGGTCCACCCTGGCCGCCGATGTTGCCGAACCCGAAAACGGGCTGCCCGCGCGGCTGCGGGCACAGTTGTTCTACCTTTACGAATTTACCTCACAGCACAGCCGCAAGGTGCTTGAAGATCGCGCCGAAGTCGGCGTGCTGGTCGATATCAATACCGCCGTCATGCGCGGCCTGCGCGGTGGCGAGGTCGAGAAATGACCGGCCTTGTCCTGAAGCTTGGGCCGCGCGAGCGGGTGCTGATCAACGGGGCCGTGATCGAGAACGGAGAGCGCCGCTCACGCCTCGCGATCATGACTCCCAACGCCCATATCCTGCGGCTGCGCGATGCCATTCACCCCGAGGCTGCGAACACGCCGGTGCGTCGGGTGTGCTACATCATGCAACTGGTGCTGTCGGGCGATGCCGATCCGGCCGAGGCGCGCCAGCAGTTGCTGCGCGGCATCGAGCAGCTCAGCCAGGTGCTGACCGATCACGACAGCCGCGCGTTGCTGACGCAGGCCACCGACGCGGTGCTGGCCGATCAGCACTATCAGGCGTTGAAGGCGCTGCGCGGCCTGCTGCCCCGGGAGGAGCGGTTGTTCGCCGCGCATCCGATATGAGTTTTGCCCCGGTTCTGCCACTGGCCGGCTATGCCGGCTGGGGCTTTCTCAAGCGCACGCTGCCCAGCCAGAAGGCAGCGTTCGCGGCGGGCTCGGGCGTCAAACGTGACGAGGATTATTTTCGCGCGCGGATCGGCTCGATCAAGACCGCCGAGGCGCTGGTTTCCGACCGGCGGCTGTTGAAAGTGGCGCTCGGGGCATTTGGCCTCGACGCCGATATCAACAACAAGTTCTTCATCAGGAAGGTGCTGGAGGAAGGCACGCTCAAGGTGGGAACCTTGGCGAACCGGCTGGCCGACAAGCAATATCTTGCGATGTCGGCAGCTTTCGGCTTTGGCGATTTTCCGGTTCCCAGCACCCAGATTTCGACTTTTGCCGACACGATATTGTCGGCCTACAAAACCCGGCAATTCGAGTCGGCGGTAGGGGATCAGAACGGCGACTTGCGGCTGGCGCTGAATGCCGAACGCGAACTGCCTGCCTTGGCCAACCGCAACATCAGCGAGAACTCCAAGTGGTTTACCATCATGGGCTCGACGCCGCTGCGCAAGGTGTTCGAGACCGCCTTCGGATTGCCGGCAAGCTTTGGTGCCCTTGACCTCGACACCCAGTTGGCCACCTTTCGCGCGCGCGCCGAAAAGACCCTTGGCGCAGCAGACGTGTCGCAATTCACCGACCCGGCGCAGCTTGACAAGGTGCTGCGCCAGTTCCTGCTGCGGTCGGAAGCGGTCGCCGGTCTGTCATCTTCGGCACCGGGGGCATCCGCCCTGCAGCTCTTGCAGGCCACCGGTGCTTCGTCGGCTTCGGGTCTGCTGTCCTTGCTGCGCTGATCACTTGGTGGCGAGGCAGGCGATCAGCTTGCGGAAGCTGCCCTCGATCCCATCGGCGGCATCTTCGGCCAGAAAGGCATCAAGTGCGGGCCATACCCGGATCGCGGCATCGACCAGCGGATCGGACCCTTTGGCATAAAGCCCGGCCTGGATCATCATCTCGGCCCGGTCATACGCCCCAAGCAACCGCCGCGCCTGCGCGATCATCTCGTTTTCCTCGGGCGAGGCCGCGTCAGGCAGGCTGCGCGAGACCGAACGCAGCAGATCAATCGCCGGGTAACGTCCGCGTTCGGCAATCCGGCGATCCAGCACGACATGGCCGTCAAGGGCACCGCGCAGAATGTCTGCCACCGGCTCTTCCATGTCGGACCCTGCCACCAGCACCGAAAACACCGCTGTAATGTCACCCATCCCTTCGGGCCCTGGCCCTGCCCGCTCGGCCAGTGCCATGATGGTATGCGCGGTCGAGGGCGGAAAGCCGCGCAGGTTGCCCTGCTCGCCCGCCGCCAGCGCCACCTCGCGGTGCGCCTCGGCAAAGCGGGTGATCGAATCGACCAGAAGCAGCACCTGCAAGCCCTGATCCCGGAAATGCTCGGCCACCGCCATCGCGGTCCAGGCGCAGCGCCGCCGGATCAGCGGCGACTGGTCCGAGGTCGCCGTCACCACCACCGAGCGCGCCATGCCCTGCGGCCCCAGCACGCCATCGGTGAACTCGCGCAGCTCGCGCCCGCGCTCGCCGACCAGCGCGATCACCACCACATCCGCAGCGACCCCCCGCGCGAACTTCGCCAGCAGTGACGATTTGCCCACCCCGGACCCGGCAAACAGCCCGAGACGCTGACCGCGCACCAGTGGCAGCAGGGTGTCGAACACCGCAACACCGGTGCTGAGCCGCGCCCCCAGCCGCCGCCGCGACGCCGCCGCCGGGGCCGCGGCGCACAGGGGCCTGGACTTGACCCCTTGAGGCAGCGCACGGCCGTCAAGCGGCTTGCCGAAGGCATCGACAATGCGCCCGATCCAACTGTCATCAGGCGCGATCTCGGCCCGGCCCGTCAACTCGACCGCGTCGCCGATCGCCAGCCCGTCGGCAGCCCCTTCGGGCAGAACCGTCAGGTCCCCCGGGGCCAGCGCCAGGACCTCGCCCCCGACCACCGCACCCTTGCCGCGGATCAGCACCCGATCCCCCAGAGCCGCCGCCTGTGCCAACCCGGTCACCGACAGGGTGCCACGCCCGATCCCGGCAATCCGTCCCACCCGGAACGAAGTCACGATCCGGGCCAGTTCCGCCTGCAATGAATCAAATACGCCGATCATCGGATTCTCTCTTTGTTCGCTGCTTACCGTTTCTAAAGGAATCACCCTTAAGGCTTGATGAAGTGGATCGAGGGAGAAGCCCCGATGTTTGAAAAACTGGATGTGGTCAGAATGGCACAGGCGTTGGCGGCCCATGCCGGGGCGCGGCAAGAAGCGATTGCGCGCAATGTGGCAAACGCGGACACGCCGGGTTACCAGGCGCTGGATCTGCCGGATTTTGCCGCCACCTATCAGGCCGCAGAGCCGGGCGCGATGCGGGCCACCCGGCCCGGCCATCTCGGGGCACAGGACCAGGCCTTCGCGCCGATCCTGCGCGCGGCGGGCGGGTCTGGCGCACCGAACGGCAATTCGGTTTCCCTTGAAGGCGAGATGGTGAAGGCGGTCGAGGTGCGCCAGCAGCACGACATGGCGCTGGCGATCTATCGCAATACCACCACCCTTCTGCGCCTCAGCCTTGGGCGGGGGCGGTAAGGGATGGGCGATCTGATCAAATCGCTCGCCATGGCCGCCTCGGGGATGGAGGCGCAGGCGGCACGCCTGCAGCATGTGTCGGAAAATATCGCCAACGCCGATACCCCCGGTTACCACCGCAAGACCATCAGTTTTCACGAAACCATGGCGGGCGGCACGGTCAGCGCGGGCCCGGTGCGGCTGGACCGCAGCCCGCTCCAGCAAATCTACGACCCCGGCCATCCCCTGGCCGATGAGACCGGTCACTACGACGGCTCGAATGTCGATCTGGTGATCGAAATCGCTGACGCGCGCGAAGCGCAGCGCAGCTACGAGGCGAACCTTCGGATGTTCGATCAGGCGCGGCAGATGACGCAAAGCCTGTTCGATCTGCTGCGCCGGTAAGGAGATCCGGAATGGATGTGAGAGCCTCTTTTGCCGCCCAGACCTATGCGCAGGCCCGCTCGGCTGCGGCCCCTTCGCCGCAGTCGGGTGGTGCCGACGCCGGGTTTGCCAAGGTGGCGGCCAGTTTTGCCGACACCCTGGCGCAGGGCGAACAGACCGCCAAGGCCGCGATGACCGGCGGGGCTGATCCGCTGGCGCTGGTGCAGGCCCTGGCGGCTTCGGAGCTGGCGGTCGAAACCGCCGTGACGGTGCGCGACAAGGTGGTCGAAGCCTACCAGGAAATCCTGAGGATGCCGATATGATGAGCGAAAACGAGATTTACGACATCCTGCGCCAGGGCCTGTGGATTGCGGTGATGATCTCGACCCCGCTCTTGGCCGTGGCGCTGGTGGCCGGGGTGGCAGTCGGGCTGTTTCAGGCGCTGACCTCGGTGCAGGAAATGACCCTGACGTTCGTGCCCAAGGTGGGGGCGATGCTGATCGTGTTCTGGGTGTCGATGAGCTTCATGACCTCGACTCTGGTCGCCTTTTTCACCGATCGCATCATCCCCCTGATCGCAGGAAGCTGAACCATGGACGCCGCAGGTTACGTCACCCTGACCCGGCAATCCGGCCTGATGCACGAAATGCAGGTGGTGGCGAACAACATCGCCAACGTCTCGACCACCGGCTTTCGCCGCGAGGGGGTGGTGTTCGCCGAATATGTGCAGCGGCTGGAAGGCGAGCCGTCGCTGTCGATGGCCAACGCCGCGGCGCGCAACATTGATCTGACCCAGGCCGGGCTGACCCAGACCGGCGGCGCTTTCGATTTCGCGATTCAGGGCGAAGGGTTCTTCATGGTGGAATCCCCGAACGGCCCGCGCCTGACCCGGGCTGGCAGTTTCACACCCTCGGACCTGGGCGAGCTGGTCAACGCCGATGGCCACCGTCTGCTCGATCAGGGCGGCGCGCCGATCTTTATTCCGCCCGACGCCGGGGTGGTGGGTATGGCCCAGGACGGCACGCTGTCGGCGGCGGGCAAGCCGCTGGGGCGGGTAGGGCTGTGGCAGCCCGCCGATCCGCTCGATCTGCAACATCAGGGAGGCACCCTGTTTGCCGCCAGTGGCGCGGTCGAGCCTGCTGACGGCGCGCAGATCCTGCAAGGCTTTGTCGAGGGCAGCAACGTCGATCCGGTGTCCGAAATCGCCCGCATGATCGAGGTCCAGCGCGCCTACGAGATGGGCCAGACCTTTCTTGATAACGAGGATGCCCGCGTGCGCGGCGTGATCCAGGTTCTTGGCCGATAGGAGACCGCGATGAAAGCCTTGCAGATTGCCGCAAGTGGCATGGCCGCACAGCAGATGCGGGTTGACGTGATCTCGAACAATCTCGCCAACATGTCCACCACTGGCTACAACGCCCGGCGCGCCGAGTTCGCCGATCTGCATTATCAACAGCTTGCCCGCCCCGGCACGGTGGCCGCCGAAGACGGCACGATGCTGCCGACCGGGGTGCAGCTTGGCCTCGGGGTGCGGCCCACGTCGATTTCGGTGATGCTGGCGCAGGGCGCGCTGAGCCAGACCGGGGGCGATCTTGATGTCGCGATCGACGGTCGGGGCTATCTCGAGGTCACCCTGCCCTCGGGGGTTTCGGCCTACACCCGCGATGGCGGGCTCAAGCGCACCGGCGACGGGCTGATCGTCACCTCGGACGGCTACGAGGTGGTGCCGGGGATCACCATTCCCGCCGATGCCGGCAGCCTGTCGATCAATGCCTCGGGCGAGGTATATGCCTATTTCGCGGGTCAGGTGCAGCCGCAACTGATCGGACAGCTCAGCATCGCCGGTTTTTCCAACGAAAAAGGCCTCGAGGCGATGGGGTCGAACCTTTACCTCGAAAGTCCGGCCTCCGGGCCGGCCCTGATCGGCACCGCCGGCCAGGATGGGCTGGGCACCCTGCGCCAGGGCTATCTTGAGGAAAGCTCGGTTGATGCGGTGCGCGAGGTGACCGAACTGATCAAGGCGCAGCGCGGCTACGAGTTGAACGCCAAGGTGATCACTGCCGCCGACCAGATGCTGTCGGCTACCACGCAGGTGCGGTGATGCGGATTCTGGCGCTGCTGCTGGTTCTTCCCGCCATGGCCCAGGCCGACAGCCTGGTTGCCACCCGCACGATTCCGGCGCAATCGGTGCTGGCTGAAACCGATGTGACCATGGTCGCCGCCGAAATTCCCGGCGCGCTGGCATCGGTGCCAGAGGCGGTTGGTCTCGAGGCACGGGTCACGCTTTACGCCGGGCGACCGGTCCACGCGGGCGACCTCGGTCCGCCGGCAATTGTCGATCGCAACCAGATCGTCACGCTGACCTTCACCGCCGGTGCCCTGGCCATCGTGACCGAAGGCCGGGCCCTGGCACGGGGTGGCGCGGGCGATGTGATCCGCGTGATGAACCTTGCCTCGCGCTCCACCGTGACCGGCCGCATCATGGCCGGTGGCATGGTTCAGGTGGCCCCGAACCCGTGAAGGAAGTTTGAAATGCGCCTTGTTCTGTTCTGTCTCTTGTTCGCCGCCGCCTGCTCCCGGATGGAGCAGGTGGGCAAGGCCCCGACCTTTTCGCCGCTGGAGCAAAGCAACCAGTACCATGCGATGTATTCCAACCCGTTGCCCGAATCCGGGATGCCCGATCTGGCCACCGAGGCCAGTTCGCTGTGGACCGGGGGGCGCAGCTCGCTGTTCGGTGACCGGCGCGCGGGGCGGCGGGGCGATATCCTGACGGTGGTGATCCAGATCGACGACAAGGCCGAGATTTCCAACTCGTCGGGCCGTGCCCGCGCGGGATCGGATGCGATGGGGATTCCGGCACTGTTGGGAATTCCGCAGCGGGTGGACGCGCAGTTGCCCGACGGGGCCACGATGGCCGATGCGGTGAACACCAGCTCGACCTCAAGCTATACCGGCAACGGCTCGGTCAACCGCAAGGAAAAGCTGACGCTGCGGGTGGCGGCCACGGTGGTTGACGAGCTGCCCAACGGGGTGCTGCGGATCGAGGGCAAGCAGGAGGTGCGGGTGAATTTCGAGCTGCGCGAGCTGATTGTTTCGGGCTACGTGCGCCCGGCCGATATTTCGCGCCAGAACGAGATTACCTACGACAAGATCGCCGGTGCCCAGATCGCTTATGGTGGCCGTGGCCAGATCACCGACGTCCAGCAGCCGCGCTACGGCCAGCAGGTCGCCGATATCATTCTGCCGTTCTGAGACACCATTATGGGCAAGCTCATTCCTGTCGTTCTGGTGCTGATCGGGCTGGCGGTCGGGGGCGCGGCCGGGTGGTTGCTGCGATCCGCCCCCGCGCCCGCCAGCCCGACAGACCCCGCCGCACCCGAAAGCGCCGCCGCGTCGCCCCAGGAACGGCCCGAATATGTCAAGCTCAACACTCAGTTCATCGTCCCGATCGTGGAAGGCGGGCGGGTGACGGCGATGGTGATCATGGCGCTCAGCCTCGAGACCACGCCGGGCTCGACCGAGATCATCTATGCCACCGAACCCAAGCTGCGCAACGCCTTGCTTCAGGTGATGTTCGATCATGCCAATGTCGGCGGATTTCGCGGCTCGTTCACCGATGGGGCCAACCTGACCCTGCTGCGCAAGGCCCTGCTCGAGGCCGCCCAAACGACCGTCGGGCCGATGATCCTTGATGTGCTGATCGCGGATATCGCCCGCCAGGACAGTTGATCGCAGCCCCCGATCGGTGCCGCCCCTACTCGGCCGCCAGCGGCATCTGCCGCCTGCCGAGGGCCGCAATTTCCGCCACCACTCCGGCCATGAGGGCCTGAAAGGCGGCAAAATCGGGCCTCGGCACAACGGCTGCCTCGTTCATGTAAAGCGCGCGGTCGATCTCGATCTGCACGACATGGCACTGCTGCGAGGGGCGGCCGTAGGCCTGGGCGATATAGGCACCCGAAAACGGGGCGTTGCGGCCCACCCGCAGCCCGGCATCGGCAAAGGCGGCGGCGATGTGCTCGACCACCTCGCGCCCCGCCGCCGCCCCAAAGCGATCGCCCAGCACCACTTCGGGGCGCGCAAGGCCGGGGCGGGTATGGGCTTCGATCGCCTCATGCGGCATCGAATGGCAGTCGATCACGATCGCCTCGCCGAAGGCAGCCAGGCTTTGCGCGATCAGCTTGCGCAGCGCGGCGTGATAGGGGTGCCAGACCGCTGCGATCCGCGCCTCGGCCTCGGCCAGGCTGATCTTGCCGCGATGAATCACCCGCCCGTTGGCAACCACCCGCGGAACCACCCCCAACCCGGAACTGACGCGCGGATTGTGGGCGCTGGTCTTTACGCGGTCAATCACGCCTGGGTCAAGCTCGTCGCAGGCGCGGTTGAGGTCGATGTAGGCGCGCGGCGCGCGGGCCGCCAGCAGCGGCGCACCCATCCCTGGGGCCGAGGCAAACAACAGATCGACAAAGGCATCTTCGGACGACCGGATTTCCTGCCGGTCCAGCGCGCTTGCCGCCAGAAACGCCGCCGGGTAATCCCGCCCACTGTGTGGCGACGAGAAAATCACCGACGTGGTGCGCAGCAATGGGCACAGCAGGGTGAAGGGCTCGGTCATGCGGTCTCCTTGCCTGGCCATATTGCGGTATTTTTTCGTCTGTCGAAAGCCCTTGAAGGTTGCCCCGACTCTATTTATAGACACCCCGACCGACGCGGTTCCGCCCGCGTTCTTTTTTTTGCTGCGGGCGGGATAATTCGGGGCAAGGGCGGTTAGCTCAGCGGTAGAGCACTACGTTGACATCGTAGTGGCCACTGGTTCGATCCCAGTACCGCCCACCATTCACCGTTCCCGCAAGGGAACATCACGTTTCATGGCGCACGCGCGCCGCGAAGAAGGAGACGACCGATGAAGGTCAAGAACTCGCTCCGCTCGCTGAAGTTGCGTCATCGCGACTGCCAGGTCGTGCGCCGCAAGGGCCGCGTCTATGTGATCAACAAGACGCAAAAGCGCTACAAGGCCCGTCAGGGCTGAGGGGCCGCGCGCCCGTGACATGACCGCCAGAGGGCATCCCCCTCGGGCGGTTTTTTCATGCGCGGTGGATGGCCCGAACCCCGATGGTGCGCATTTACAGCCCGGCGCGCAGGCCTTAGCATGGGTGAAGTCTGACCCGGAGGTTGCCATGCCCCTGCCGCTTGCCCCGCTTGTTCCGTTCGCCCTGCGCCTTGGCGCGCTTGCAGCCGCGGCGCTGGCGGTTCGCCGTGCCGTGCGCGCCGCCACCCTTCCCGGTCGCACCGATCAGCGCGCCGAGGATGCGATGGACGATCTGGGCGAGGGCGTGGCGCTGCACCGCCCGCCTGATCGAGGTGATGCCGACGTCAGCCAGACCAACACCACCGCCCGCTGGCACCGCACCCTGCACTGGGGCAAGCGCGGGATCGAGATCGACGCCGCCCTGCTTGGCCGTTTTCGCATCCGCAAATTCTGAGCGATTCGGGCCTGAATCCGGGAAAGCTGACGTGGCGCAGCCCCCTGCGCGGCTTTGACCGCTGGACGGAACCGTCGCGGTTGGCTAAAAGCTTCGGAACCATGGCCGCGGGCAACCGTCGTCGAGGGCATGACCGGTCGCCCGCTGCGACCCCGAAGGGGAGAGTTTTCGTGTCTCAAGCAGAAGATTACCCGGCCAACCGCAGGGATTTCCTTTACTTCGCGACTGCCGGGGCCGGGGCCGTGGCCGCTGGCGCCACCGTCTGGCCGCTGGTGAATCAGATGAATCCCTCGGCGGATGTGGCCGCGCTGGCGTCGATCATGGTCGATATCAGCGGGGTCGAGGTCGGCACCCAGTTGACAGTGAAATGGCGCGGCAAGCCGGTGTTCATCCGTCGCCGCAGCCAGGCCGACATTGACCTTGCGCGTTCCGTGCCGCTGACCGATCTGGTTGATGCCAGCGCCGAGAATGCCAACAAGCCCGGTGCCGAGGCCACTGACCAGAACCGCACGATGGATGAAGCCGGCGAATGGCTGGTGATGATCGGGGTCTGCACCCATCTGGGTTGCGTGCCGATGGGCAATGTTTCGGGCGACTTCGGTGGCTGGTTCTGCCCTTGCCACGGCTCGCATTACGACAGCGCCGGGCGCATCCGCAAAGGGCCGGCGCCGCGCAATCTCGACATTCCCGTTACCGCGTTCATCGACGCCACCACCATCAAGCTCGGGTAAGGAACAGCATCATGGCCGGAATTCCGCATGACCATTACGAGCCCAAATCGGGTGCCGAGAAGTGGCTGAACGAGCGCCTGCCCGTGGTCGGGCTGGCGTATGACGTGATCATGATCCCCACGCCCAAGACGCTGAACTGGATGTGGATCTGGGGCATCGTGCTGGCCTTCTGTCTGGCGCTGCAAATCGTCACCGGCATCGTGCTGGCGATGCATTACACGCCCGAGGTCAGCCTGGCCTTCGCCTCGGTCGAGCATATCATGCGCGACGTGAACGGCGGCTACATGCTGCGCTATCTGCATGCCAACGGTGGCTCGCTGTTTTTCGTCGCGGTCTATCTGCACATCTTCCGCGGCCTTTACTACGGCAGCTACAAATCCCCGCGCGAGATCACCTGGATCATCGGCATGCTGATCTATCTGTCGATGATGGCCACCGCCTTCATGGGCTATGTGCTGCCCTGGGGTCAGATGTCGTTCTGGGGGGCCACCGTGATCACCGGCCTGTTCGGCGCGATTCCCGGCATCGGCGAGCCGATCCAGACCTGGCTCTTGGGCGGGCCGTCGGTCGACAACCCGACCCTCAACCGCTTCTTCAGCCTGCACTACCTCATGCCCTTCGTGATTGCGGCGCTGGTGGCGGTGCATATCTGGGCCTTCCACACCACCGGCAACAGCAACCCGACCGGGGTCGAGGTGCGGCGCGGCTCAAAGGCCGAGGCCGAAAAAGATACCCTGCCGTTCTGGCCCTACTTCGTGATCAAGGATCTGTTCGCGCTGGCGCTGGTTCTGACGGTGTTCTTTGCCGTGGTCGGCTTCATGCCCAACTACCTTGGCCACCCCGACAACTACACCGAAGCCAACCCGTTGATGACGCCGTCGCATATCGTGCCGGAGTGGTATTTCCTGCCGTTCTACGCCATCCTGCGCGCCTTTACCGCCGATGTCTGGGCGGTGCAACTGGCGCAGTTCGTGACCTTCGGCGTGGTCGATGCCAAACTGTTCGGGGTGCTGGCGATGTTCGGCGCGATTGCGGTGCTGGCGCTGGTGCCGTGGCTCGATACCTCGCGCGTGCGCTCGGGGCGCTACCGGCCGTGGTTCAAGCGCTGGTTTGCGGTGCTCTGCGTCGATTTCGTGGTGCTGATGTGGGTGGGGTCGATGCCGGCCGAAGGGATCTACCCCTGGATCTCGCTGATCGGTGCGACCTACTGGTTCGTCCACTTCCTGATCATCCTGCCGCTGCTCGGGGCGTTCGAGACGGCGCTGCCGCCACCGGCCACGATCGAGGAAGAGTTCAAGTCCCACTACCCCCATGCGGCCGAGTGACAGGAAGGAACTGATCAAGATGTTTCGCAAGATCGCAATCAGCGCCGTTTCTGCCCTGGCCCTGGGCTCGGGTGCCGCCCTGGCGGCGACGGGCCATATCCACGACACCGCGTTCAGTTTCGAAGGCCCGTTCGGCACCTTCGATCGTAACCAGCTTTTGCGCGGGTTGCAGGTGTTCACCGAGGTCTGCTCGGCCTGTCATGGCATGAAGCAGGTGCCGCTGCGCACCCTGGGCGACGCCGGCGGTCCGGCCCTGCCCGCCGATCAGGTGCGCGCCTATGCCGCACAATGGTCGATCACCGATCCCGCCACCGGCGAAGATCGCGCGCGCCTGCCGACCGATCATTTCCAGAACTCGCCAATGGAAAATGCGCCGGATCTGAGCCTGATGGCCAAGGCGCGGGCGGGCTTTCACGGCCCCTATGGCAGCGGCATCAACCAGATGTTCCGCGGCATGGGCGGGCCGGAATATATCGTCTCGGTCCTGACCGGCTATACCGGCGAGGAAAAGGAAGAGGCAGGCAACACGTTCTACGGCAACACCGCCTTTCCCGGCGGCTGGATCGCGATGCCGCCGCCGCTGTCGGAAGGTCTGGTGGAATTCGCCGATGGTCGCGAAGCCAGTGTCGAGAACATGGCCGAGGATGCGGCGACGTTCCTGATGTGGGCGGCTGAGCCCAAGCTGGTGGCGCGCAAGCAGACCGGCTTTGTCGCGGTGCTGTTTCTGGCAGTGCTGACGGTGCTGCTGTATCTGACCAACAAGCGCCTCTGGGCCAAGGCCAAGGGCAACAAGACCGCAGCCTGAAGTTGGCCGCCGGGGGGAAAGAGGGGGCTGTCTGCCCCCTCTTGGCCTTTGGCCAATTCACCCCCGAGAATATTTGCGCAAAGGTGAAATTCAGGGGCCGAGGTAGTCGCGCAAGCCTTGCGGCGGGTTCGCAAACAGGCTTGCGGTGTCTTGCGGCGGGGCGGCGCGACCGGCATCCACCAGAATGGTGCGGCGGGCAAACTGGCGGGCATCGTTCGGGTCGTGGGTGACCAGCAGGGTCAGTGCGCCGGTGGCTAAGGCCACTTCGCGCACCAGGGTCAGCATCTCGGCCTTGAGCGCCGGGCCGAGGGCGGCGAAGGGTTCGTCGAGGAGCAGGATCGGGCGCGCGCGCAGCAGGGCGCGGGCCAGCGCGGCGCGCCCTTGCTGGCCACCCGATAGCTGGCCGGGCTTGCGGCGGCCGAGATCGGCAAGACCGACCCGGGTCAGGGCGGTGTCAATCCTGGCGGCATCGTTGGGGTGCAGGCGCAGGTTGGGCGACAGGCCAAGGCCGAGGTTCTGCGCCAGCGTCAGGTGCGGGAACAGGTTCTGATCCTGAAACAGGATGCTGATCGGGCGATCGCCGGGGGCAAGCGGGGCCAGATCGCGCCCCTGCCAGGTGATGCGGCCCGCGCTTGGGGCCAGGAACCCCGCGATCAGAGAGAGCAAGGTTGACTTGCCCGCGCCGGACGGCCCGATCACCGCGATCTGCTCGCCGGGGTTCGCCTGCCAGTCGGCGCTCAGGGTGAAATCACCCTCGCTCCAGCGCACCCCGTCAAGTTTCAGCATGGCGTCGCCCCCAATGGTCGAACCCCCAGAACAGGGCAAAGCTGAAGCCGACCAGCAGCAGCGCTGCCGCCGCTGCGGTATCCATCCGATACGCCCCCATCAGGCGCTGCACCAGCAGCGGCAGCGTGGCCCCGGTGTCGGTGGCAAACAGCGCGATCACGCCGAGATCGCCCATCGAAAGCGCCGCCGTCACGCCAAGGGCGAAGCCCAGCGGGCGCTTCAGGCGGGGCAGGGTGACCCAGCGCAGCCGGGCGGCACCGCGCAGGCCAAGGGCGCGGGTCAGGCGACCGTAGTCGGCGTCTATGGCGCGGGCCTCGGGTGCCAGGATGCGAAAGGCGAACGGCAGCGACAGGGCGGCATTGACCAGCACCGTCACCGGCAGGGCGGCGCGCGGCGGGCTGACCCAGGGGGCCAGCATGAGAAAGAGCCCGGTCCCGAGCACCAGCGACGAAGCCGCAAGTGGCAGCATCGCGCTCAGTTCGAACCCGCGCCGACCGCGCGCCAGCGCCAGGGTCAGGGCACCGCTGGTGGCCAGTGCGCAGGAGGCCAGCGCCACCGCCAGCGAGCGCCCCGCCGCCGCCCAGACCTGCACCGGAAGATTGGTCAGCCCCGGCGCGCCACGCGCGACCACCGCCAGCAGCGGGGCTGCGACAAAGGCGGTCGCCAGCGTGATCACCGCCACGTCCAGCGCCTTGCGCCAGCCTGCGGGGGGCAGCGGCGCGGTGGCGCGGTCCAGCCCCGCCCCGAACCCCGCCGCTACCGTCAGCCAGCCCGCCATTGCGACCCCGGCACTGCACAGCGCAAATTGCAGCGCGGCGAGGGTGGCGGCGCGCGGCAGGTCGAAATCGAAGCGCAGCGCCTGATAGATGGCCAGCTCAATCGTGGTGGCGCGCGGCCCGCCGCCCAGGGTCAGCGCCACGGCAAAGCTGGTGAGACAGATCGAAAAGATTGCCAGCGCCGCCCCCGGCAGCACGGCGCGCAGCATCGGGGCCTCGAGGTGGCGCCAGATCGCACGGGGGCCGAAGCCAAGGGCGGCGGCGAGGCGCAGGCGCTCGGCCGGGATCGCCTGCCAGCCGTGCAGGATCAGCCGCACCGCCAGCGGCAGGTTGAGAAAGACATGGGCCAGCACCACCCCGTGCAGGCCGTAGATCGAAACGGTCGGCAGGCCAATGGCAGCCAGCGCCTGATTGACGATCCCGGCGCGCCCGAAGACCGCCAGCAGCCCCAGCACCGCCACGATCACCGGCAGCAGAAAGGGCGCGCCCAGCAGGGCGATCAGCGCGCCGCGCCCGGCAAAGCGCCGCCGCGCCAGGGCGCGCGCCACCGGCACCGCCAGCCCCACCGAGACCAGCGCCGACAGCACCGCCTGCCAGATGGTAAAGCGCAGCGCGGCCCAGTCGGCCGCCGTCAACCCACCGCCGCCCGCCTGCGCCAGCACCGCGCCAAGGGTGCCGAGCGTCAGCACCCCCAGCGCGGTGGCCACCGCTGTTGCGGCTAGCGGGAAAGGGCGGCGCGCCATTCGTCCACCGCCGGCCCGCGCGCCGCCAGTGCCGCGTCGGGCTCAAGCAGCAGCGATTTTGCGGGCGTGATCAGGGTCGCGAAGCCGGGCGGCAGACCGCCCGCCGGGGTATGGGCCGGATACATCCAGTTGGTGGTGGGGATCACCGATTGAAACGCGTCCGAGCCGATGAAGGCCAGAAACCGATCGGCCAGCGCCGGTTGATCGCTGGCCGCCAGCTTGGCCGCGACCTCGATTTGCAGATAGTGACCCTCGTCAAACGCCGCCGCTGCCTTGGTGGCATCGTTTTCGGCGATCAGGTGATAGGCGGGCGAGGTGGTGTAGCTGAGCACCATGTCGGCCTCGCCGGCCAGAAACAGCCCGTAAGCCTCGGACCAGCCGGGGGTGACGGTCACGATATTGTCGGCCAGATCGGCCCAGACCTGCGCGGCGCGGTCGCCGTAGGCGGCCTTGACCCAGAGCAGCAGCCCCAGACCAGGGGTTGACGAGCGCGGGTCTTCGATCACGATCTTGAGGTCGGAAGCTGCCAGAGCGGTGAACGAGGTCGGGGGCACCGCAACTTTGGTCTTGTCATGGACAAAGGCGAACCAGCCCCAGTCGTAGGGCACGAACAGCGGGTCGTCCCAGGCAATGGGCAGATCGTAGGCGACGCTCAGGCCGTGCGGCGCGAACAGGCCGGTCGCGGCCGCTGCTGCGGTCAGGCTGGTATCCAGCCCCAGCACCACGTCGGCCTCGGATCGCGCCCCTTCCAGTTGCACCCGCGCCAGCAGCGCCGCACCATCGCCCGCGCCCTCAAAGCGCAGATCGCAGCCGCATTCGACCTCGAACGCCGCCTCGACCGCAGGGCCGGGGCCCCAGTCGGAAATGAAGCTGTCGTAGGTCAGCACGTTCAGCACCGGAGTTTCCGCCGCAGCCAGGCTGGCCACAATGCAGAAACCCGCAGCAAATATCGAAGTTTTCATGTCTTCCTCCATCTGCGACGGGCGGAGACGGAATGGAGACTTCCATACCTTCCCTCCGCCGGTCTTAACCGGTTCAGGTTCAACGGGTCCGCTTGCGCATCTCAGCCACTTAAGGCACCCCGAGGTGAGGCGCAGCATAGGGTCGCCATTGCCTTGCGCAAGGCAAAACTGCTTGAGCCGTGGTGCAGGCGGGGCTAAGCGGGGGGAACACCCCAAGGGAGCGCCTGCGATGAGCTACAACACCTTCGGTCAGATGTTCCGCGTCACCACCTGGGGCGAAAGCCATGGCCCGGCGATCGGGGCTGTGGTCGATGGCTGCCCGCCCGGTGTGGCCCTGAGCGAGGCCGATCTTCAGCCCTGGCTGGATCGGCGCAGGCCCGGCACCTCGAAATTCACCACCCAGCGGCAGGAGGCCGATACGGTGCGCATCCTCTCGGGCACCTATCAGGGGCGCACGACGGGCACCCCGATCCAGTTGCTGATCGAGAACACCGACCAGCGCTCCAAGGACTACGGCGAGATTGCCGCCAGCTTTCGCCCCGGTCATGCCGACATCACCTATCACCTGAAATACGGGGCTCGCGATCCGCGCGGCGGCGGGCGCTCGTCGGCGCGCGAAACGGCGGCACGGGTGGCGGCGGGCGGGGTGGCGCGGGCGGTGCTGGCCGCTTTGGTGCCAGACCTGAAGATCACCGGCTACATGGTGCAGATGGGGCCGCATGGCATCGACCGGGCGCGGTTCGATGCGGATCAGATCGCGCAGAACCCGTTCTGGTGCCCCGATACCGAGGCCGCCACGCGGTGGGCCTTGTATCTGGATCAGCTTCGCCGCGATGGCAACTCGGTTGGCGCGGTGGTCGAGGTGGTTGCAAGCGGCGTGCCTCCAGGCCTTGGCGCGCCGGTTTACGGCAAGCTCGACGCCGATCTGGCCGCCGCCATGATGTCGATCAACGCGGTCAAGGCGGTCGAGATCGGAGCCGGGATGGCGGCGGCTACCCTGACCGGGGTGGACAACGCCGACGAGATCAGGATGGGGCCGGACGGGCCGCAGTTCCTCTCAAACCACGCCGGCGGCATTCTGGGCGGCATTTCCACCGGGCAGGATGTGGTGGTGCGCTTTGCCGTCAAGCCGACGTCGTCGATCCTGACGCCGCGCCGCACCATCACCACCACGGGCGATGAGGTCGAGCTGATCACCAAGGGCCGCCACGACCCCTGCGTCGGCATCCGTGCCGTGCCGGTGGGCGAGGCGATGCTGGCCTGCGTCATCCTTGACCACGTGCTGCGCGACCGTGGCCAGACCGGCGGGCTGCGCGGGCTGATCGGCTAGGCCGAACCCGCCGCCGCCAGCGCGGTATCCATCAGCGCCTTGATCGCGGCCTTGCTGGTGTCGGCCACGATCCGCCCCAGTTCCTGATTGCCCTTCAGCACCACCAGGGTCGAGCGGCGCGGGATGTTGAGCGCAGCCACCAGATCGCCGCCGCCCCAGGTATCCCAATCGACATCAATGAAGCTGATCGCCGCATAGCCGGGGTTTTCCGCCCGCAGCGCGTCGATCGCCCGGGTCTGCGCGGCACAGGTGCTGCACCAGGTGGCGTTGAAATCAAGAAACACGGCCTTGCCGGCTGCCAACTCGGTCGCCAGCAGTTCGGGCGAATAGGGGGCCATGTTGGCGGGCTGGTCGGCGCGCGCCATCGGGGCGGCCAGCGTCACGGCGGCGCTCAGCCACATGAAATCACGACGGTTCATCGGGTAGTCCTTTCTCAGTAGCGAACGGAAAAATCCTGCATCCAGACCGGCTGGATTGAAACCAGCCAGGCCTCGATCGTGTGGTTGAACCCGGTCAGGATGATCACCCCGACCACTAGGAAAACCAGCCCCATTGCCGGTTTGGCGCGGCTGGCAATGGTCTGCATCAGGGCGCGGCGGCGGGCAAGGGCGGCGCGCGCGCCGTAGCCGAGGGCCAGGATCACCGTTGAAACCCCGGCGGCAAAGGCCGCCATCACCGCCCCGGCCCAAGCCAAGCTCTGGCCCTGACTGGCCAGCGAAATCGCGCCCCCGAGGGTTGGGCCGACGCAGGGGCTCCACACCGCGCCCAGCAGCGCGCCGCCCACAAACTGGCCACCCAGCCCGCCGCGATCGACCTGCTCCAGCCCGGCATCGGCGCGGGCGGCAAAGCCCCCGGTCGCCAGCGCAAAGCCCGAGCCAAGGCGCGGCACCAGCAGCACCAGACCAAACCCCAGCATCAGCCAGGCTCCGGCCTCGGCCACCGACTCGGCGCTGAGGCCAAGGCTGCGCCCGGCGGCGGCAACCCCCAGCCCAAGCGTCACGAAGGCCAGCGCCATGCCAAGCGCCAGCGCCACCGGCCCCAACCGATGCGCCTGCAAGGCGGTGGCCAGCACGATCGGCAGCACCGGCAGCACGCAAGGGTTGATCAGGGTCAGCAGCCCCGCGATGTATCCAAGCACAATATCCATTGCCGCACCATGGCGCGGGGGCGCCGGTTTGTCAGTTAAACCTTCTGTGAGCGAGCGTTACCGCAACGACGGTCCGGATTTAACAGCAGGTTTGTTGAGATCCTTGTTAACCCTTCCTTCACCACGCCCGGCGACACTCGGGCAATGAGCCGCCCCCGCGCCTTTCACGAAGCCCCCCTGCCCCTGTTCGCCACCGGCGACGCGGATGAGGCCACGCCGGTGCCGCTGCCCGGCAGGCTGCCCTCCTACATCGCCGATCATCGCCACCGCCTGCGCAGCCGCTTCATGGCTGGTGGGGCGGCTGCAATGCCCGATTACGAGCTGCTGGAGCTGGTGCTGTTCCGCGCCATCCCGCGCCAGGATGTCAAACCGCTGGCGCACCGCCTGCTTGATACCTTCGGCGATTTCAACCGCGTCGTCACCGCGCCGCCCGCCCGCCTGACCGCCGTAGCGGGGGCGGGCGAGGCGGTGGTGCAAGAGCTGAAGATCGTCGAAGCGGCGGCGCAACGCATGATGCGCGCCCGGATCATGCACCGCCCGGTGCTGACCTCGTGGGACGCGCTGCTCGATTACTGCCATACCACCATGGCGCACCGTGAAACCGAACAGTTCCGCGTGCTATACCTTGACCGCAAGAACGTGCTGATCGGCGATGAGGAACAGGCGAAAGGCACCGTCGATCACGTGCCGGTTTACCCCCGCGAAGTCGTGAAACGCGGGCTGGAACTGAACGCCAGCGCGCTGATTCTGGTGCACAACCACCCCTCGGGCGACCCCACCCCGTCGGATGCCGACATCGCCATGACGCTGCAGGTGCAGGACGCCGCCGCCACCCTTGGCATCACCCTGCATGATCACCTGATCATAGGCCGCGAGCGCGAGCTCAGCTTCAGGGCGCAAGGCTATCTGTAGCCGCCGGCACGACCGCCGGGCGCAACCAGACCTCGACCCGCCGGTTCAGCCGCCGCCCGGCCGGGGTGCTGTCGCAGGCCATTGGCAGGGCCTCGCCGAAGGCCTCGACCCGCACCGGGGCCTGCCCTTGGGGCAGATCGGGGGCGGCAAGGCGCAGGGCGGCCGCCACCCCTTCGGCCCGGGCCCGCGCCAGGGCAAGGTTGGCCGCCGGATCGCCCGAGCCATCGGCGAATCCGGCCAGAATCATCTCTTGCCCGCGAAACTGCCCCACTGCCAGCAGTTGCGCCAGATCGTTCAGGTTTTCGCGGCTGTGCGCATCCAGCGTGCTGGCGCCATCTTCAAAGCGGAACGTCAGCGACAGCCGGTCCGCCCCCGCCATCACCTCGGCCAGGCGCTGCAACTCGGCCAGCGGCACGTCGTCTCCCGCGCCGCGAATCGCGTTGATCAGGCGCAGACCATCGGCGGTCAGCGGCTGGCGCTCGGGGCTGCGGTTGACATAGCCCGCCGCCGCCACCGCCGCCTGGGCCTGCGGCAGGGCCAGAAATTCCAGCAACTCGCGCGCCACCAGCGGCAAGCGGCGGCGCGGGGTCAGCAGATAAAGCGGCAGCGCCAGCGGGTAATCCTCGGCCTTGACCGCCAGCGCCGTCGGCAACAGCAGAAAGCCGCAACTGTCGGTCAGCGGCAGGGCGCGCGCCGCCCCCCGCGCCGCTTGCCCGGTGATCGCCAGCGCCCAGGGGTCGCGTGCCACCGCCGCCGCCAGACTTGCCAGATCGGGATGCACCACCGTCGCCGCGACCGGCTGCCCCAGCCGCGCCGCCAGTGCCTGCTGAAGGCTGCTGTCGGCGGCCAGCGCGTGCAGCACGATCGGCATGTCCGGCCCGCCCAGTTCCTGCCAGTTTGTCACTTCGCCGATCAGCGCGCGGGCCAGATCGGCGGTTGAGATGCGGGGAAAATCGTTGTCGGAGGCCACGATCGGGATCAGCGCATCCAGCGCCAGCACGCGCGCCCCGCTTGCGCCCTCGGCCAGCGCCGCCACCACCAGCTCGGCCCGGCCCGCGTCCAGCGCCGCACGCGCGGCCTCGGGTGCCGTGGCGGCAAAGCTGATCCGCGCCAGGGTCTGCCCGGTGGCCGGATCGCTCAGTTCCGTCTGAAAGCCGTCGTCCGCCAGTTGGGTGGCAAGCTGGACGCCGCGCGACCTTGCAAAAGCCGCCAGCACGGGCGGCAGAATCCCGATCCCGGCGTCGGACGCGCCAAGGATTCGAATCACCGCCAGCGGCGCGGTCAGATCGGGGCAGCCGGGGCCGGTGCAGATCACCCCCGCGCCATCCACCGTCAGCAGACCGTAGATGGTTTCCACCCGGTAGAATTCGCCGTCAAAGCCCTGCAGGCTGCCATCCAGCCGCAGGCTGCCGTCGCGCGCGGTCAGCGTCACGTCCTGCGCTGCCGCCACAGTGCAAAACGCGAGCGCGGCGAACAGCGCCGCGCCCCAAATCCCTGCCCGCATGGAACCCCTGCCTGACCCTTACCTGGCGGCGATCTTCAGGTCTGGGGCAAGATTATTCAACACCAGAATGTCGCCCACGGCGTCACATTCCGGCATCATCAGGCTAAGATCGGTCACCGTCGTGCCGCCACCCGTGCTGTCAAGCATTTCGCCCAACAGTTCGCGACCACAGGTCTGCGCGCTGACCGCCGCCTCGACCACCAGCCGAACCGCGATGGCGGGATCGGCGGGGTAGGTGTAAATCTCGGCCTGCATCGGCAAATCAACCCGCCCGTCGCCCAGAATGGTCAGGAAGCCGCCGGTTGCAGGCTTTCCGGCCACCGGCTGCTGCGGATTGGCCGCGCGCACGTCGCCTGTCGCGCCGTAATCGGCCTCACCCTCGAACGCATGCACCTGAAACGCATCATCAGCCAGCCACTGCACGCCGAAGCGCCGCAGACCTGCCAGTTCCGGCACCTCGATCTGCGCTTTGGCACTCTGGCCATCACCGAACCGCACCGCAACCACCGCCGCCTGCTCGAGTGCGGGCAGGGTCAGGAACAGCGCCCCGGTGGCCGAGGTTTGCGCGGTGATCGCCAGCCCACCATGGCGCAACACCACCCGCTGATCGGGGCGGCAGGGGGCGAGCAGGGTCAGCCCGAGCATGGCGTAGGGCTGTGGCGCAAGATCAAGCGCGAGCGGGCAGGCGGCGCTCGCAAGTCTGGGGTCTTCGCCAAGCAGGAGGCGGGCGATTGCCGCCGGGGCCTGCGCCTTCACCAACGCGACCGGCGCGGTCGCCGTCGGTGCCGCCACAAGCGGGGTGATTGCCACGGGCTGGGGGGCTGTGCCAAGCTGGGTTTCCAGCAGCGGCACCGCAGCGGGTTGCCGCAGCCCGACATACCCGGCCCCCAGGGCACCAGCGGTCAGCAGCGCGGCGGCAAGGGCGGTGCGTCGATCAAGCTTCATCACAGCCTCCGATCAAACTTCATCGGAAAGGCTAGCGGTGAAACCGGGCAGAGGCATGGCGATTTCAGGGAATGATTGCTGCCGGGCCGGGCGGGGATTGCACCGCCCGCGCCCCAAACGGGCACGGGGCGGATGATCCGCCCCGGTTTCGCCGCAATCCCGCGCTCAGGCCAGTTTACCGTGACAGTGTTTGAACTTTTCGCCCGAGCCACAGGGGCAGGCGTCATTGCGCGACGGATTGCCCCAGGTCGAGGGGTCGGCGGCATCAAACCCCGCCAACGCGGCGGGTGCCGCCGCAGCGGGTGCCGCAACCAAAGCCGGGGCGGGTGCCGGAGCCGCTGCCGCTTCCCTGGCTTTCTGCTGGGCCAGAAACTGCGCCATCAGCGCCTGCTGTTCGGCCTCGGAAATCGGCCGCACCTGCGACAGTTTCTGGGTCACGTCCTGACGCAGCGAATTCAGCATCGATTCGAACAGCGCAAAGCCTTCGGTCTTGTATTCCGCCAGCGGGTCGCGCTGCGCGTAGCCGCGAAACCCCACCACCGCGCGCAGATGTTCCAGCGTCAGCAGATGCTCGCGCCACTTGGCGTCGATGGTTTGCAGCAGCACCTGCTTCTCAACGTTGCGCATGGTCTCGGGACCGAAGGCCGCCAGCTTTTCCGCCATCAGCTTGTCGGACTCGGCTTGCAGACGCTCGCGGATCACCTCGTGATCAACGCCCTCTTCCTTGGCCCAGGCGATGACCGGCGCATCGAACCCCAGTTTCTCGATGCAGGCGGCATAAAGCCCCTGCGTGTTCCACTGGTCGGAATAGGATTTGGCCGGCATGTAGGCATCGACCAGATCGTCGATCACCTGATAGCGCATGTCCTGCGCGATTTCCGACAGATCATCGGCGTGCATGATTTCCAGCCGCTGGCCGAAGATCGCCTTGCGCTGGTCGTTCATCACGTCGTCGAACTTCAACAGTTGCTTGCGGATGTCGAAGTTGCGGCCTTCGACCTTGGCCTGCGCCTTTTCGAGGCTTTTGTTGACCCAGGGGTGAACGATCGCCTCGCCCGGCTTCATCCCCAGTTTGGACAGCACCGCGTCCAGCCGTTCCGAGCCGAAAATCCGCATCAGATCGTCTTCGAGGCTAAGGAAGAACGATGATCGGCCGGGGTCGCCCTGGCGCCCGGAACGGCCGCGCAACTGGTTGTCGATCCGGCGTGATTCGTGGCGCTCGGTGGCCAGCACGTAAAGCCCGCCCGCCGCAATCACCCGCGCCTTTTCGTCGGCGTGTTCGGCCTCGATCCGGGCGCGCACGTCGTCGGGGTTGAGGGCAGGGTCGGCGGCAATCGCCTGCAACACCCGCATCTCGACATTGCCGCCCAACTGGATGTCGGTGCCGCGACCGGCCATGTTGGTGGCAATCGTCACCGCGCCGAACTTGCCGGCGTCGGCCACGATCTGGGCTTCCTGTTCATGCTGGCGGGCGTTCAGAACATTGTGGGTGATGTTTTCGGCTTTCAGCATTTCCGACAGGGCTTCGGATTTCTCGATGCTGGTGGTGCCGACCAGCATCGGCTGCCCCAGCGCATGGGCTTGCTTGATCGCCTTGACCACACCGGCGTATTTCTCGGCGGCGCTGCGGTAAACCTGGTCGTGTTCATCCTTGCGCGCCACCGGCTGGTTGGTCGGCACTTCGACCACCCCCAGCTTGTAAATCTCCATGAATTCGTCGGCTTCGGTCAACGCCGTGCCGGTCATCCCGGCCAGCTTTTCGTAAAGCCGGAAATAGTTCTGGAAGGTCACCGAGGCCAGCGTCACGTTTTCGGGCTGGATCGCCACATGCTCCTTGGCCTCGATCGCCTGGTGCAGACCATCCGACAGCCGCCGCCCGCGCATCATCCGGCCGGTGAATTCGTCGATCAGCATCACCTCGCCGTCGCGCACGATATACTGCTGGTCACGGTGGAACAGCTTGTGCGCGCGCAGCCCCTGGGTCAGGTGGTGCACCAGCGTCGTGCTTTCGGGATCGTAAAGCGATTGCCCGTCGGGCAGCAGCCCCGCCGCCGCGGTGCGTTGCTCCATGAATTCGTTGCCTTCTTCGGTGAAGGTCACGTTGCGGGTTTTCTCGTCGAGCTTGAAATGCTCGGGCAGAACTTCGGGGATCAGGGCATCGACCTTGTTGTAAAGCTCCGAGCGGTCTTCGGTCGGGCCGGAAATGATCAGCGGGGTGCGCGCCTCGTCGATCAGGATGCTGTCCACCTCATCGACGATGGCATAGAAATGGCCGCGCTGCGCCATGTCCTCGATGGTCGATTTCATGTTGTCGCGCAGATAGTCGAAGCCCAGCTCGTTGTTGGTGGCATAGGTGATGTCGGCGCGGTAGGCGGCCTTCTTTTCAGCGTCGGGCTGATAGGGATAGACCACCCCGGTGGTCAGCCCGAGGGCGGCATAGACCTTGCCCATCCAGGCCGAGTCGCGCTTGGCCAGGTAATCGTTGACGGTGACCACATGCACGCCCTTGCCCGCCAGCGCGTTAAGATAGGCGGGCAGGGTCGCGACCAGGGTCTTGCCTTCGCCGGTCTTCATTTCGGCAATGTTGCCTTCGTGCAGGAAGATCCCGCCCATCAGTTGCACGTCAAACGCGCGCAGGCCCAAGGCGCGGCGCGCCGCCTCGCGGCAGTTGGCAAAAGCCTCGGGCAGCAGCGCGTCAAGGCTTTCGCCCGCTGCGACCCGCGCCTTGAAATCGGCGGTCCTGGCCTTGATGCCGTCATCCGACAGCGCCTGATACTCGGGTTCCAGTGCGTTGATCTTGTCAATCACCGGGCGCGTTGATTTCACCTTGCGCTCGTTCGGGGTGCCGAACAGTTTTCGTGCAAGCGCTCCTAGACCAAGCATGTTCTCTCCGACGGGTCGTTCCTGACAGGCCAAGTCTTTCTTGACATGATCGTGCAAGACCCGGCCTTGCCTGCCAGCGCGGCCTTCCTTAGAAGAACCGGCAAGGCACCGGCAGCCCGGTCTTATGCGACCATCGCGATGTAAGGGGCGGCCCGCGCCAAGTCAACGTCGCGCAATCGCGCGGCCCGTTCAGGAGAAGGTGATATGGCGAAATTTGCAGCGTTCTGGCCCCGGTTGGCCCTTGGAGCGGCATGTGTGTTTGGTCTGGTGGCGCCCGCTGCCGCCCAGGATGTGAGTGCCGACACCGTGGTGGCCACCGTCAACGGCACCGCGATCACGCTGGGCCACATGATCGTGCTGCGCGAAACCCTGCCCGATCAATATCAGGCGTTGCCCGACGATGTGCTGTTCAAGGGCATTCTGGAACAATTGATCCAGCAGGCCGCACTCGAGCAATCGCTGGCCGGCAAGACCACCAAACGCGACGCGCTGGCGCTGGAAAACAGCCGCCGGGGCTATCTGTCGGGGGTGGCGCTGGAAGGTGTGGTGGCCGCCGCCGTGACCGATACCGCGCTGCAAGCCGCCTATGACGCGAAATACGCGGGCGCGGGCGGGCAGACCGAATACCACGCCGCCCATATTCTGGTGGACACCCAGGAAAAGGCGGCGGCGCTGAAGGCCGAGATCGACGGTGGTGCCGATTTTGCCGAACTGGCGCGCGCCAATTCGACCGATGGTGCCGCCGAAAGTGGCGGCGATCTGGGCTGGTTCGGGCCGGGCATGATGGTGAAACCGTTCGAGGATGCGGTGCTGGCAATGAAACCGGGCGAGGTGGCAGGGCCGGTCCAGACCCAGTTCGGCTGGCACCTGATCAAGCTGGCCGAGACCCGCATCGCCAGTGCCCCGCCGCTCGATCAGGTGCGCGACGAGCTGGCGACCGAGATCGAGAAAACTGCCGTCGCAGCCGCGATCGACGCGCTGACCGCCGCCGCCACCGTCACCCGCCCCGGCGAAGGGATTGACCCGGCGGCGCTGAAAGATCAGAGCTTGCTCGACTGACAAAACGGTGGGGGCAGGGATGGCAAAGACCGACTGGAAAGCCAAGGCCAAGGCGCTGAAGAAGAAGCTCAAGCAGCACCTTGGTGCCCTTGGCAGCGACCCTGCCCCCGCCAAACACGTCTCGAAGCTGGCCCCGAAGGGCGGCTTTCCCGCCCTGCCGGTGATTGCCGGGGTCGCGTTTGCCGCCACCGAGGCCGGGGTGCGCTATCCTGGCCGCAAGGATGTGATGCTGGTGCGGCTTGCCCCCGGCACCGCGATTGCCGGGGCCTTTACCCGGTCATCCACGCGCGCCGCCTGTGTGCTCGAATGTCAGGCTAAACTTACGCTCAAGGTGCCTGCCGGGGCGGGGGCGGCGATCGTCGTCAACTCGGGCAATGCCAACGCCTTTACCGGGGCGGCGGGTCAGGCCGCAGTGCAGGCTGTGACCGAAGGCGTGGCGCAGGCGCTTGGCATGTCGGCGACGCGGGTGTTTTCGGCCTCGACCGGGGTGATTGGCGAGCCGCTGCCGCACGCGCGCATCACCGCCCGGATTCCCGATCTGGTGGCGGGCCTCAGCCCCGATGCGGTCGAGCTGGCGGCGCGGGCGATGATGACCACCGACACCTTCGCCAAAGGGGCCAGTGCCACCGTGGCGGGCGACGGCGGCATGATCCAGATCGCGGGTATCGCCAAGGGCTCGGGCATGATCGCGCCCGACATGGCGACCATGCTGGTCTATCTGTTCACCGATGCCAAGGTTGCCCCCGGCCTGCTGCAAAAGATGCTGTCGCGCAATCTTGATACCACATTCAATGCGATCACCGTCGATAGCGACACTTCGACCTCGGATTCGCTGATCCTGGCCGCCACCGGCCAAAGCCCGGCCGCTGCGGTCAAGGGCGCGGTGGCCAAGGCGTTCGAGGCGGCGCTGCGCGGGGTGATGCTCGATCTGGCGCAACAGGTGATTCGCGACGGCGAAGGGGCGACCAAGTTCGTCGAGGTCCGCGTGACCGGGGCTGCCAGCCCGGCCGACGCCCACAAGGTGGCGCTGGCGATTGCCAACTCGCCGCTGGTGAAAACCGCCCTTGCCGGGGAAGACCCGAACTGGGGGCGGATCGTGATGGCGATCGGCAAGTCGGGGGCGAGGGCCGACCGCGACCGCCTGACGATCCGCCTTGGCGACATCGTGGTGGCCGAGAACGGCTGGCGCTGCCCGACCTACAAGGAAGACGACGGCGCCGCCTACATGCGCCGTGACGAGCTGGTGATCGGGGTTGATCTGGGCCTTGGCAGCGCCGCCCGCACGGTCTGGACCTGCGATCTGACGCACCGCTACATCGACATCAATGCCGACTACCGGTCGTGATGCAAACCCTGCTGGTGGTCGCCGTTGCCCTGATCGACGCCGACGGGCGGGTACTGCTGGCGCAGCGCCCGCCGGGCAAATCGCTGGCTGGTCTGTGGGAATTTCCCGGCGGCAAGGTTGAAGCGGGCGAGACCCCCGAGGCCGCCCTGATCCGCGAGTTGCGCGAGGAACTGGCGATCGACACCTGGGCAAGCTGCCTGGCGCCATTGACCTTCGCCAGCCACAGTTACCCCGAGTTTCACCTGCTGATGCCGCTGTTCGCCTGCCGCCGCTGGCAGGGAATCGCCCGAGGTTGCGAGGGCCAGACCCTGGCCTGGGTGCGCCCGAATGCCCTGCGTGATTACCCGATGCCGCCCGCCGACCTGCCGCTGATCCCGATCTTGCGCGATTGGCTGTAGCAAATTGCGCAACGATCGCTGACAAATCCGCGATTGTGGAAGATTCACGCTATATTTTGCGAAAAGCTGCGCTATCGTGGGTTGTGGCAAATTTGCTTTGGGGGAAGCAATGCTGAGAACGATTTCCTTGGGAAGCTGCGTGTCGGTGCAGGGCGTGGTTGTCGCCCAGTTGGCCGACGGCAAACTGGTGATCAGGGTCGATGACAAGACCTTTGTCGGCTATCCGGTCAGTCCGGCCCGTGCGGCCTGATCAAGCCCGCAGCGCAGAAAAAAAGGCCGGGCAGATGCCCGGCCTTTGCATTTATGCACCGCCCGTCAGGCCAGCTTGCGCTGCACTTCCTCGCGCTCGAAAATCTCGATCACGTCGCCTTGGCGGACATCGTCGTAGCGCTCGAACGCCATGCCACATTCCTGGCCGGACTGCACTTCCTTGACCTCGTCCTTGTAGCGCTTCAGCGTTTTGAGCGTGCCCTCGTGGATCACCACCTGATCGCGCAGCAGCCGCACCCCGGCCGAGCGCCGGGCGATGCCTTCGGTCACGATGCAGCCCGCCACATTGCCAACATTCGAGACCTTGAACACTTCCTTGATCTCGGCATAGCCGATGAAGGTTTCGCGCACTTCGGCCTTGAGCAAGCCCGAGGCCGCCGCCTTCACGTCGTCCACCAGATCGTAGATCACGCTGTAGTAGCGCAGCTCGACCCCCTTCTGGTTGGCTGTGACGCGGGCAGAAGCATTGGCGCGCACATTGAACCCGATCACCGGCGCATGGCTGGCTTCGGCCAGCGCCACATCGGTTTCAGTGATCGCGCCGACGCCGTAGTGCAGCACCCGCACCCGAACCTCGTCGTTGCCGATCTTTTCCATCGCCTGCACGATCGCCTCGGCCGAACCCTGCACATCGGCTTTCACCACGATTGCCAGTTCCGCCACTTCCTTGTCGGCCTTGGCCTTGGCCATCAGTTGTTCCATGGTCACGGCCGCCCCGACGGCGGCGCGTTTGTCCTTGGCGGCCTTTTCGCGGTAGGTCGCGATCTCGCGTGCCTGCGCTTCGGTTTCCACCACGTTCAGGGTGTCGCCGGCCTGCGGCGTGCCGTTCAGACCCAGCACCTCGACCGGCACCGACGGCGCGGCTTCATCGACCCGCTCGCCCTGATCGTTGATCAGGGTGCGCACCTTGCCCCATTGCTCGCCGACCACAAAGATGTCACCGCGCTTGAGGGTGCCATTCTGCACCAGAACCGTTGCCACCGGCCCGCGCCCGACATCGAGCTTGGCCTCGATCACCGCCCCCGACGCCGCCCGGTTGGGGTTGGCGCGCAGATCAAGGATTTCGGCCTGCAAGGCGATGGCTTCCAGCAGCTTGTCCAGCCCCTGCCCGGTCTTGGCCGAAACCTCGACATCCAGCACATCGCCCGACATCGCCTCGACCACCACCTCGTGTTGCAGCAGATCGGTGCGCACCTTGGTCGGGTTGGCACCCGGCTTGTCGATCTTGTTGATCGCCACGATCATCGGCACCTTGGCCGCCTTGGCGTGCCTGATCGCCTCGACGGTCTGCGGCATCACGGCATCATCCGCCGCCACCACCAGCACCACGATGTCGGTGACATTGGCCCCGCGCGCCCGCATCGAAGTGAAGGCAGCGTGGCCCGGGGTATCAAGGAAGGTCAGCTTGGCCCCGCTGTCGGTCGTCACCTGATAGGCCCCGATGTGCTGGGTGATACCGCCCGCCTCGCCGGTGACCACCGAGGTCTTGCGAATCGCGTCCAAGAGCGAGGTCTTGCCATGATCGACGTGACCCATGATCGTCACGATCGGGGGGCGCGGCAGCATCGATTCAGCGCTGTCAACCACCGAATCAATCACCTGTTCGACATCGCTGTCCGAGACGCGCACTGCGCGGTGGCCGAATTCCTCGATCACCAGTTCAGCCGTATCGGCATCGATGGCTTCGTTCATGGTCACCATCAAACCCATCTTCATCAGCGACTTCACCACGTCGGCGGCGCGTTCCGCCATCCGGTTGGCCAGTTCCTGGACCAAGATGGTTTCCGGCACCTGCACGTCGCGCACCTGCTTTTCGGGCTTCACGCCAAGACCAAGCGCCTTTTGCCGCGCCTTTTCCTGCTTGCGCTTCATCGCCGCCATGCTGCGGGTGCGCCTGCCGTCACCGGCCAGGGCATCGTTCAGCGTCAGCTTGCCCGAGCGGCGGGCATCATCGACCTTGGCCTTGGCCGAACGATCGCGATCGGTGCGCTCGCGATCAACCTTGCGCGGCGCAAGGCCGGGCTTGGCACCAATCGGCGCATCAGCCTGATTGCGCGGGCTGGCTTGTTCGGTCTTGGCCCCAGCCGCGGCGGCGGGCGATTTCCTGGCTTGATCGGCGCGGCGCGCCCTGGCTTCTTCGTCGGCCTTGGCGGCCTCTTCTTCAGCCTGCTTCAGACGCGCGGCATCGGCCTGCTCGCGCACTTCGCGTTCCTTCGACTCGATGTCGTCGCGCCGCTTCTGGCGGTCTTCCTCGCGAATGCGGTCATCCTCGGCGCGCTTGGCGGCGTCTTCGACCTCGCGCGCCTTGGCATTGCGCAGCGCCGCCAGACGGCGCTCCATCTCGACATCGGAAATGCCCGCCGGGCGTTTCGACGGAGTCGCGAGATGCGATGCCTTGGCCGCCGCTTCAGGTGAAACAGCCGCACCCGGCTTGGGCACCACCATGCGCTTGCGCTTGGTTTCGACCACGACGCTCTTGGTGCGGCCATGGCTGAAGCTTTGCTTCACCTGCCCGGAACGGCGGGTGCCGCCAAGGCCAAGGGGTTTTTTGCCGTCTGTATCCGTCATGCGTCTCGTCAATCCCTTCCGGCGGTCGTGCCGCCGACTAGCCCGCGCAGGCCCGCAAGCCTTGCCGCTTCCTCTACAACACGGTTGCATAGTCCGCCAGCCGCAAGCGCGCCGTGTATTGCATGTTCACGACCGAAAGCCAAACCCAATTCCCGGGCGGTCAGGCAGCCGATGAAAGTCTCGGGGCCGCCGGGCGGATGCAGCTTGGTCTTGCCCCGTTCCGATCCGTCGCTGGCCTGAATCAAGGTGCTGGCCTGACCTTTGGTCAGCCAGTCCTTGACCTTCTCGAACCCCGCCACCGCCTGCCCCGCCTTGCGCGCCAGGCTGATCAGATCAATCACCCGGCGCGCCAGTTGCGCCGCAATCAGATCGACCAGCCCATCGGGCACCTTGACCGGCTGGCGCGCGGCGCGGGCGAAAAGACCCTTGGCCACCGCCGTCTCAAGTGCGGCGCGCTCGGCCAGCACATAGAACCCGCGCCCCGGCAGGCGGCCCAGAATATCCGCCACCACCTGCCCATCCGGCCCCAGCGCAAAGCGCACCAGCCGGGCTTTGGGCAGGCTTGCGCCGGTCACGATGCAGCGCCGCTCGGGGCCGGTTTCGTCAAGGTCTTCGGGCTGGAGATCGCGGTTCAGGCCCCGGCCTCCTCGTCTTCGTCCGCGTCAGCGGCATCGGCAGCGGGCTCCAGCTCGGTCGGATCAACCCAACCCAGCATCACCCGCGCCGTCATCACCAGGTTCTGCGCCTCTTCCAGCGACATGTCGTAGTCTTCCAGCAGCCCCTTGTCCTTGACCCGCGCGCCCTTGACCGTGGTCCAGCCACCGGCCAGTTCCCAGTCGGCACAGGTTGCGAAATCTTCCAGCGTCTTGATGCCGTCCTTGGCCAGCGCTTCCAGCATCTGCGGCGTCAGACCCTCGAACTGCACCAGGCTGTCCTCGATACCAAGGGCGCGGGCATTTTCCATCGCCTTGATATTGGCCGCTTCCAGATTGTCGCGGGCGCGGGCCTGCAACTCGCCGGCCGTGCCTTCGTCAAAGCCGTCGATCGACAGCAGTTCGTCAAGCTCGACATAGGCCACTTCTTCAAGGTTGGTAAAGCCTTCCGACACCAGCAGTTGCGCCATCATCTCGTCGATGTCGAGCGCGTCCATGAACAGCTTGGTGCGCTCGGCAAACTCGACCTGCCGGCGGGCGCTGTCGTCGGTCTCGGTCACGATGTCGATATCGAGGCCGGTCAACTGGCTGGCCAGCCGCACGTTCTGCCCGCGCCGCCCGATCGCCAATGACAATTGCTCGTCGGGCACCACCACCACGATCTTGCCGGCCTCTTCGTCGATCACCACCTTGGCCACTTCGGCCGGTTGCAGCGCGTTGACCAGAAACGTCGCCTGATCCGCATTCCACGGAATGATGTCGATCTTTTCGCCCTGCAACTCGTTGACCACCGCCTGCACCCGACTGCCGCGCATCCCGACGCAAGCGCCCACCGGGTCGATCGAGTTGTCATAGCTGATCACCGCGATCTTGGCGCGGGAACCGGGATCGCGGGCCACCGCCTTGATCTCGATGATGTTGTCGTAAACCTCGGGCACTTCCATCTTGAACAGCTCGGCCATGAACTGCGGATCGGTGCGCGACAGAAACACCTGCGGCCCGCGCGCTTCGCGGCGCACGTCCTTGATATAGGCGCGCACCCGGTCGTTCGGGCGATAGCTTTCGCGCCCGATCTTCTCGTTGCGCCGCAGAATCGCCTCGCCGCGCCCGATATCGACGATGATGTTGCCGTATTCCTCGCGCTTGACCAGACCGTTGATGATGGTGCCGACGCGATCCTTGAACTCGTCATACTGGCGGTCGCGTTCGGCCTCGCGCACCTTTTGCAGGATCACCTGCTTGGCGCTTTGCGCGGCAATCCGGCCCAACTCGACCGGCGGCACTTCGTCGATCACCTCGTCGCCGACCTTGGCCTCGGGCAGGTAGTCCCTGGCCTGCGCCACCGTAAGCTGGGCGTGGTGATTCTCCAGCGCCTCGTCCTCGACCACGGTGCGGATGCGGGCGAAGGTGGCGCGACCGGTCTTGCGGTCGATCCTGACGCGGATATCGAGCTCGGCCCCGTAGCGCGACTTGGCCGCCCGGGCCAGACTTTCCTCCATCGCCTGAATCACCAGATCGGGGTCGATCATCTTTTCGCGCGCCACCGCCTCGGCGGTTTGCAAAAGCTCAAGCTGGTTGGCAGAGGTAATCGCCATCGGTGTTCTCCCGGTCAGTGTTTCGTGTCTTGGGTTTCCGGCTCTTCGGCCTCGTCCCCTTCCGAGGTTTCAATCTCGTCAAAGTCGGCTTCGTTAAAGGTGCCGGCCTCGGTGCGCTGGCGCAGCATTTCGGCAATCAGATCGTCGGTCAGCAACAGCTTGGCGTCCGACAGCCAGTCGAACTGAAGCCCGATGGTGCCTTCCTCGATCTCGATCAGCACCTCGTCGCCCTCGGTGCCCGCCAGCGTGCCCTTGAAGCGCCGCCGCCCGTCGATCAGCTCAAAGGTCTCAAGCCGCGCCTCGTAGCCCGCCCAAGTGTCGAAATCCTTGAGCCGGGTCAGCGGGCGGTCGATGCCGGGGCTGGAGACCTCGAGGGTGTAATTGTCCTCGATCGGGTCTTCCACATCCAGCACCGCCGACACCGCGGTCGAGATCCGGGCGCAATCATCGACCACGATACCGCCTTCGGGCCGGTCGGCCATGATCTGCAAGATGCGGTATTTGCCGCCCATCAGCCGCACCCGCACCAGCTCGAACCCGAGGCCCTCGATGACCGGGGTGATGATTTCCGCCAGACGGCGGTCGATGGCGGCTTTGGCGATCAGATCGGACATCGGGGTTCCAGAAATGAAAAACGGGCCAACAGGCCCGCCGTGACGTTCGGTAGCTTCGGGTTTGGACCCCGAAACCGCTGTTGAAAGCGATATAGGACAGCCCCGCGCCGAATGCAAGGAAAACGTCAGGCCTGCCGGTTGTAGCGCCAAGTCCAAAGGTTCAGCGGTGCCGCCAGACCAAGCCAGCCTGCATAGGGCAGCAGCATCAGCCCGGCCCAGAAATCCAGCCGCCAGAAAGTCACCACCATTCCCAGCACGGCCACCACCAGCGCCAGCATCACCACGACCGAAAACCCCAGCCGCCTTGCGCCAAAAAATGCCGGTGTCCACAGCGTGTTAAGCGCAATCTGCAAGGCCCAGAACGCCATCGCATAGCCATTTCCGGCAAGCGGTGCCACCCGCGCCGCCGCCAGACTGCTCAGCACGTAGATCGTGGACCATGCCAGCGGGAACATCCAGTTCTTCGGCCGCCAGTTGGGCTTGGCCAAGCCCTCATACCAGTCGCCGGGCTTGAACAGCATGCCCGTGGCCCCGGCCGTTGCCGATGCCGCCAGAAAGATCAGAAATAGCGTCCAGTCCATGGGGTCTCCTGTTCACACGCGGCCGGGGCAGCCTTACCCGCGCCGCAGCCCGTCCATCGCCCGCATCAGCTCGGCCGTTATCCCCGGCTCGGACAGGGCGTGTCCGGCCATTCCCACCAGCCGCAACTCGGCCTTGGCCCAGCCCTGCGCCAACCGCCACGCCGAGACCGGCGGGCAGATCATGTCAAACCGGCCCTGCACGATCACCGCCGGGATGTGCTCGATCCGGGCGCGCTGCTGCAAGATCCAGCCGTCGCATTCGAGAAACCCGGCGTGCTGGAAATAGTGGTTTTCCAGCCGCGCGAACACCCGCGCATAGTCGGCCGGGCCGTCGCTTGCCAGCGCATCGCCCTGCACCGAGGCCAACGCATTCTCCCACCCCGCCCAGACCCGCCCCAGCCGCAGCTCTTCGGCAAGGTTGCCGGAAAACAGCCGACGGTGATAGGCCGCGATCAGATCGCCACGCTCGGCCTCGGGGATGGGGGCGTTAAGCCGCGCCCAGAGCTCGGGATAGAACGCCCCCGCCCCGCCGCGATAGAACCAGTCAAGCTCGGATTGCTGCATCAGGAACACCCCGCGCAGCACCAGTTGTGCCACCCGGTCGGGATGCGAGATGGCATAGATCAGCGCCAGCGTCGCCCCCCAACTGCCGCCGAACACGGTGAAACGCTCGATCGCCAACGCGCGGCGGATCACTTCGATGTCGGCCACCAGATGCCAGGTGGTATTGGCCTCGACCATCGCTTGCGGCCGTGAGCGCCCGCAGCCGCGCTGATCGAACAGCACCACGCGGTAAACCGTCGGGTCGAAATAGCGCCGCATCGCCGGGCTGCACCCGCCGCCCGGCCCGCCATGCAGCACCAGCACCGGCACCCCCTCGGGGTTGCCGCACTGCTCGACATAGACCTGATGCCCGTCGCCCACTTCGATGCTACGCTGATCGTAGGGCTCGATTGGCGGATAAAGCATCTCGGCCGCGCGTTTTTGACCTGACCTGTAATCCATCTTCGTCCTATATAACGCCGCAACGACGCGCCGCCACCCAGACTGCGCCAGCCCACACCAGACCGCAAGGAGCAGCCCATGACCAGCCCCACCAGCATCGACCCCGCCGAAGTTGCCAAGTTCGAGGCCATGGCCGCCGAATGGTGGGATCCGGCCGGCAAGTTCAAGCCGCTGCACCAGATGAACCCGTGCAGGCTGGATTACATCACCGGCCAGATCGCGGCGGAATTCGACCGCGATCCGACCGCCCCCGCCCCCTTGGCCGGGCTGCGTCTGCTCGACATCGGCTGCGGCGGGGGTCTGCTGTCGGAACCGATGGCGCGGCTGGGGGCAACCGTGGTGGGCGCGGATGCCGCCCCGCGCAACATACCAGTGGCGCAACTACACGCCGCACAGATGGATCTCACCATCGACTACCGCCACACCACCGCCGAAGATCTGGCGGCGGCGGGCGAGCAGTTCGACGTGGTGCTGAACATGGAGGTGGTCGAGCATGTCGCCGACCCGCTGGTCTACCTTTCGGCCTGCCAGCGCCTGCTGAAACCGGGCGGGCTGATGATCTGTTCCACCCTGAACCGCACCGCCAAAAGCTTTGCCCTGGCGATCGTCGGCGCGGAATGGGTGATGCGCTGGCTGCCCAAAGGCACCCACGATTGGCAGAAATTCATCACCCCCGATGAACTCTACGACCTGCTCCGCCGCGCCGGTCTGGACCCGGTCGATCGCAAGGGCATGGTGTTCAACCCGCTGGCATGGTCGTGGCACCTTTCCGCGCGCGATCTGTCGGTCAACTACGTCACCGCCAGCGTGCGTCGGACGACGGCATGAAGGAACCTTCGCCGATTTCCTCGAGACCGCCAACCTGACCACCTGAAGGCCGGGCGTTCGGTCCCGGCTGACAAGGCTAGAGGCTTGGCCCCGGTGCCATCCGGGTGCCGTCGCTAAAGCGCGCCAGCCGGAATCGGTGCAGATCGTGGCCGGTGGCACGGCCCATTACCAGATCGGCCACCACCCGCCCGAAACCGGGGCCGATGCCGAAGCCATGGCCGCTCATGCCGGTGGCCAGCGTCAGGCCCGGCAGCGCCGCCACCCGGTCGATCACCGGCACCACATCGGGCAGGGTGTCGATCATCCCCGCCCAGGCGCTGCGCAGATGCGGGCGACCAAGGGCGGGAAAGGCGCGGGCAAAGTCATCCTGCGCCCGCCCCAGCGCCGCAAGGTTCGGCGCGGGGTTCAGCACCCGGATCGCCTCGAACGGGCCGGGCGCGTCGGGCGACCAGTGCCGCGCGGTGCCCCAGCCGTCGGGGTAGCCGCGCGGGGCGGCCGCATGGAAATGGGTGCTGCCGAAATCCTGCCACAAGACCGGCAGATAGGCGCGCAGGTGGCGGAAGGCATCGGGACCGATACTGAAATCATGCTCGTCGGCCGGGGCAAGGGTATAGCCGCCATCCTCGCGCCGCCGGAAGGCCAGCCGATCATCGGCGGCACCACCGGCAAAGACCTCGGGCAGTGGCTCGGTGGCGCCAACCGACGCCAGCACCGAAAGTTGCGGGAAGTTCACGCCATGGGCCCGCGCCAGCAGCGCCGACCAGGCGCCGCCCGCCAGCACCACCTGACCCGCGCGGATGCGGCCGTGCTCGGTGATCACGCCCACCACCCGCCCCGCCGCAATGTCGAGCGCGCGCACTGCGCAACCTTCGACCACCACCGCGCCACGCGCCACCGCCCCCTGGGCCAGCAGCGGCACCGCCACCCAGGGCTCGGCACGCCCGTCCGAGGCCGTGAACATGGCCCCGGTCCAGGGGGCCTGCACCCCGTCCAGCCGGGCGCGCACCTGTGTCCCGCTCAACAGGCGGGTATCAAGGCCATGGGCACGGGCATGTTCCAGCCATGCCTCATACCGCGCCATGTCGCGCTCGGTTCGCGCCAGATACATCACCCCGGTCTGCCGGAAGCCCAGCCCGGCCCCGAACTCGGCCGCCAGCGCCTGCCATTGGCGCAGGCTTTCGATCATGATCGGCAGCTCGGCCGGATCGCGCCCCTGCTGGCGGATCCAGCCCCAGTTGCGGCTGCTCTGCTCGCCCGCGATCCGGCCCTTTTCACAGAGGCACACCTTGAGGCCACGCGTCGCCAGATGCCAGGCGGTCATCACCCCGATCACCCCGCCGCCGATCACCACCACATCGCAGGCGGCAGGTGGCGGCCCGGCAAAGCGCAAGGGCGATGCTTCCGAGATCGGAAAGGGTGTCATGCGGCAAGCCCCGCGACCAGCCGCTGCATGAAGGCCCAACCGGCGTCAAACTGCGCCACCTCAAGATACTCGTCGGGCTGATGCGCCTGCGCGATGTCGCCCGGCCCGCAGACCACCGCCGAATAGCCCGCCGCCTGAAACTGCCCGGCCTCGGTGGCATAGCTGACCACACAACTGTCGTTGTCGCCGGTCAGGCGGCGCACCAGCGCCTCGGCGGCCCCCCCGGCTTCGGGGCAAAGGGCCGGCACCTCGAACACCGGCGTCAGGGTGATCGCGGCCTCGGGACGAACACTGCGCATTTCCGCCTCGATCCGCCCCGCCTCGGCGCGCAGGGCGGCCTCCCACCCGGCCGCGCTTTCGCCCGGCACCATGCGGAAATCGAGCCCGAAGCGGCAGTCGGCGGCGGTGATGTTATGCGCGGTGCCGCCCGCAATCACGCCCACATGCACCGTCGTCCACGGCGGATCGAAGGCCTTGGCCAGAGCCGACGGCGGGCGGGCGCGGTTTTCGGCATTCATCCGGTTGGCCCAGTCGATCAGCCGCGCCCCTTCCATGACCGCGTTGACGCCCTGGTGCATGATCGAGGAATGGACCTCGAACCCGCGCACATGAACCTTGAAGCCGACCCCGCCCTTGTGGCCGTTGACCAGGCGCAACATCGACGGCTCGCCCACCACCACCACCGCCGCGCGCGGCAGATCGCGCATCGCGGCGATCAGCGGCGGGGCGCCGGTGCAACCGACTTCCTCGTCATGGCTGATCGCGATCTGCAAGGGCCGCTTGATGCCCTGCGCCTGCGCCAGCGGCACCGCTGCCAGCGCCAGCGCAAGATAGCCCTTCATGTCGCAGGTGCCGCGCCCGTAAAGCCGCCCGCCGCGCTCGACCACGGTCCAGGGGTCGCTGGTCCACGTCTGGCCATCGACCGGCACCACGTCGCAGTGGCCCGACAGAATCACCCCACCCGCCACCTTTGGGCCGACCTGGGCAAACAGCGACGCCTTGCGGCGATCGGCACTCCAGACCCGCGTCGCTTCCACCCCGAACCCGGCCAGGTAAGCCTCGACCCAATCGACCAGCGCCAGATTGCTGTCGCGGCTGACGGTCGGGAACGCCACCAGATGGTCCAGAATCTGGCGCGGCGTCAGGGGCAGGGGCATGTTGTTCTCCGAGAAAGACAAGCCAGCCTGACGCCGCACGACGGCAAAGGTCAAGCCCGGCCGGGCGGCGGCGCTATTGCTGCGGCACCGGGTGCAGAAACCGGCTTGCGGGGTTGGCAAAAATGGCTAACACTGGTGCGACAATCTGGCGTGGCCAAGCCAGATGGCAGCAAAACAAAAGAATAACAATGGCCTGGGGAGTCTTCTATGCCCGACGGGGCGCCGCCTGTGCTGGATGTCAGGGGCCTGAAAACCGTGTTCCGCACCCGCGGCGGCGAGATTCATGCGGTCAATGATGTCAGCTTTCATCTGGCACCGGGCGAGCTTTTGGGGGTGGTTGGCGAAAGCGGCTCGGGCAAGTCGGTCACCATGATGTCGCTGATCGGGCTGCTGCCCTCGCCCCCGGCCTAGGTGCGCGCGGGCGAGGTGCGCCTTGGCGGGGTCGATATCCTGAAAGTCACCCCGGACCAGTTGCGCGCGGTGCGTGGGGTGCGGATCGGCTTTGTGTTCCAGGACCCGATGACCAGCCTCAACCCGGTGTTCACCGTGGGCAACCAGATCATGGAACCGCTGCGCACCCATATGGGGATGAACCGGCGGCAGGCGCGGGCGCGGGCGGTCGAGCTGCTGGAACTGGTCGGCATTCCCGACGCTGTGGCGCGGCTGGCCGACTATCCGCATCAGTTTTCCGGCGGCATGCGCCAGCGGGTGATGATCGCCATCGCCCTTGCCTGCGACCCCGAAGTGCTGATCGCGGATGAACCAACCACCGCGCTTGATGTCACGATTCAGGCCCAGATCATAGAACTGGTTCGGCAGTTGCGCACCAAGCTGGGTATGGCAATCATCTGGATCACCCACGATCTGGGGGTGATCGCCGGCATCGCCGACCGGGTGCTGGTCGAGGTGCGCAACCTCAAGATGTATTTCCCGATCCACTCGGGTCTGCTGCGCCGCTACAGCGGCGACGTCAAGGCGGTGGACGGGATCAGCTTTGACATCTTCCCCGGCTAAACCCTTGGTCTGGTGGGGGAATCGGGTTGCGGCAAATCCACCGTCGGGCGCGCGCTGCTGCGGCTTTACGAACTGACCGGCGGCTCGGTCACGATCGACGGCGAGGATGTGGCGACGCTGGATGCCGAGGCGCTGCGACGCAAGCGCCCGACCATGCAGATGGTGTTTCAGGATCCGCAGGCCAGCCTCAACCCGCGCATGACCCTGGCCGCCATCATCGGCGAGCCGCTCGACGAGCACGCCCACCTGAGCAAGGGCGAAAGGCTGGCGCGGATTTACGAGCTGATGGATCAGGTGGGCTTGAACCGCAATTTTGCCAACCGCTACCCGCATGAATTCTCGGGCGGCCAGCGCCAGAGGATCGGCATTGCCCGGGCGCTGGCGCTGAACCCCAAGTTCATCGTCTGCGACGAGCCGATCGCGGCGCTCGATGTCTCGATCCAGGCGCAGGTGGTCAACCTGCTGGAAGAATTGCAGGATCGGCTGGGGCTGACCTATCTGTTCATCAGCCACGATCTGTCGATGGTGCGCCATATCGCCGACCGGGTGGCGGTGATGTATCTGGGCCAGATTGCCGAGCTATCCCCCCGCGAAGCGCTTTATGAGGGTCCGCTGCACCCCTACGCCCAGGCCCTGCTGTCGGCGGTGCCCGACCCCGACCCGAACCGCGAAGGCGCGCGCCACCGCATCATCCTGCAAGGCGATGTGCCCTCGCCCGCGCACCCCCCCAAAGGCTGCAATTTCTGCACCCGGTGCCCGCAGGTGCAAGACATCTGCCACCAGGTGCAACCCGAACTGGTCGAAGTGGCCCCGGCGCGCTTTGTCGCCTGTCACTTCGTGTCCCCGCAACAAGCCCTGCGCCCCGGATCAACCGGGGCCACGACCGAGGCGATCGAGCCGAAACAACAAGGAGTGAAACCATGAAGCTCAAGACCGCCCTGATGGGCGCAGTCGCCGCTTTCGCACTGGCCCCCGCGGCCTTTGCCGAGCGCGGCTCTGACGGCCAGTTGAACATCATCTACTGGCAGGCCCCCTCGATCCTGAACCCGTATCTGTCGTCGGGCACCAAGGATGTCGAATCGGCCTCGCTGGTGCTGGAACCGCTGGCCGGTTTCAACGAAAAGGGCGAAGTCATCGCCCGGCTGGTGACCGAAGTGCCGACCGTGGAAAACGGCGGCGTATCGGCTGATCTGACCTCGATCACCTGGAAGCTGATCCCCGATCTCAAGTGGTCGGATGGCACGCCGGTAACGGCGGCAGATGCGGTGTTTACCGCGCAATACTGCATGGACCCGGCCGGTGGCTGCGCCCAGCTCGCGCGCTATGAAGGCGTGCAGTCGGTCGAGGCGGTCGATGATCTGACCATCAGGGTCACCTTCACCGGCCCCAAACCGAACCCCTATCAGGCGTTCGTCGGGGCGACCTCGCCCCTGCTGCAAGCGGCACAATTTGCCGATTGCCTGGGCGCGAAAGCCCCGGAATGCACCGCTGCCAACTTCGGCCCGATCGGCACCGGCCCGTTTGTCGTGACTGAATTCAAGACCAACGACACCATCCAGTTTGCCGCCAACCCGAACTACCGCGACCCGATGAAACCGGCCTTTGCCACCGTCAACTTCAAGGGCGGCGGTGATGCCCAGTCGGCGGCGCGGGCGGTGCTGGAAACCGGCGAGTTCGACTATGCCTGGAACCTGCAACTGGCACCCGACGTGCTGGCGGGCATGGCGGCGGCGGGCAAGGGTCATGTCATCAACGCCTTCGGCACCCTGGTCGAGCGGATCGAGATGAACATGACCGACCCCGACGCAGGCCTGGCCGAAGGCGAGCGCTCGACCGTCGCCCACCCGCACCCGATCCTGTCGGATATCAAGGTGCGCGAGGCGCTGTCGAAAGCGATCGACCGCAACCTGCTGGTCGAAGTCGGCTATGGCCCGGCTGGCCGCGCCACCTGCAACCTGGTGCCCGCGCCCGAACTGTTCGCCTCTGATAACACCGGCTGCATCGCGCAGGACATGGCAGGAGCCAAGGCGCTGCTGGATGAAGCGGGCTGGGTGCCCGGTGCCGACGGCGTGCGCGAAAAGGACGGGCGTCGCCTGCACCTGCTGTATCAGACCTCGACCAACGCGGTGCGGCAGGACTTTCAGGCGCTGATCAAGGGCTGGTGGAACGAGCTGGGGGTCGAAGTCGAGTTGAAGAACGTCGATGCCTCGGTGTTCTTCGGCGGCGACCCCGGCTCGCCCGACACCTTCCAGAAGTTCTATGCCGACGTCGAGATGTATGCCAACAACTTTGACGGCACCGACCCGGAACCCTACCTTGCGCAATACACCTGCGCCAAGGCTCCCGGACCGGACAGCCAATGGCAGGGCGAAAACATCAACCGCTTCTGCGATCCGGCCTATGACGCGCTGGTCGCCGATCTGGGTGCGACCGGCGAGATGGCCAAGCGCGGCGAGCTGGCGCGCAAGATGAACGACATGCTGACCAAGGACAGTTTTGTCGTGGTGCCGCTGGTCGATCGCGGCCGCAACTCGGGCCAGGCCGAAAGCCTGGGCGGGGTGGTGCTGAACACCTGGGACTCCGAACTGTGGAACGTCTCGGACTGGTTCCGCGTGAAGTGACCTGACACGGGCGGCGCGCCGGATGCAAATTCCGGCGCACCGCTTTTCCCCACAGCCCCGCACCCAAGGCGTCCTTGATGCTGACCTACACCATCCGACGGCTTCTGCTGGCGATTCCGACGCTGTTCTTCATCAGCCTGATCATCTTTCTGCTGCTTGACCTCGCGCCCGGCGACCCGATGAGCCAGGTGCCGCTGACCGTGCCGCCCGAGGTCAAGGCCAAGATGCGCGAAGCGCTTGGCGCGGATCAGCCGATGGTGGTGCGCTATGTGCTGTGGCTCAAGCAGTTCTTCGTGGTCGAGCCGTCGCACATCCTCGACAACCTGCTGGGCACCCATCTGGCGGGGGGCAGCCAGCGCATCCTGTCGTGGCAGTCGCGCAGCCCGGTGGCCGATACCATTGCCGAGCGCCTGCCCCAGACCCTGACGGTGATCGGCTCGTCCTATCTGATCGGGGTGCTGATCGCGCTGCCGATCGGCATCCTTTCGGCCTACCGCCAGTATAGCTGGTTCGACCAGTTGGGCACCTTCATCGCGATGATCGGGTTTTCGGTGCCGACCTTCTTTACCGGGGTGCTGCTGATCGTGATCTTTTCGGTCAACCTGCACTGGTTCCCGTCGATCTACGACACCACGCTGAAGGTCACCGACTGGGCCAGTTTTGGCCGTCAGGTGCGCCAGATGGCGATGCCGGTGGCGGTGCTGAGCCTTTACAACGCGGCCCAGATCAGCCGCTACATGCGCTCGTCCATGCTCGACAACCTGACCCAGGACTACGTGCGCACCGCCCGCGCCAAGGGCCTGACCGAGCGGGTGGTGGTGCTGAAACATGTGCTGCGCAATTCGCTGATCCCGGTGGTGACGGTGATCGCGCTTGGCATTCCCACCATCTTTGCCGGTGCGATCATCACCGAGCAGGTGTTCAAGGTGAACGGGCTGGGGGCGCTGCTGATCAACGCGATCTATGCCAACGACATTCCGATGGTGCAGACCCTGACCTTCATCTTCGCGGTGCTGATCGTGCTGTTCAACCTGGTGGCCGACATCGTTTACGGCATGCTTGATCCGAGGATCCGCTATGACTGACACCCTGCCCGCCGCCCAGGTCGATGCCGCGCTACGCCCGCCGCGCAACCAGTGGCGCGATGTCTGGGATCAGTTCAAGACCCACAAGGGCGCGCTGGTCGGGTTTTCGGTGTTTGCCACCCTGCTGGTGGCGATCGTGCTGGGGCCGTGGCTGTGGCCGGTTGACCCCAAGTTCATCGAGCCGAACGCGGTCAAGATGCTGCGCCTGCGCAATCAGGGGCCAAGCCTCGGCTATCCGTTCGGCACCGATCAACTGGGCCGCGACATGCTGGCGCGGATGATCGCGGGCGGCAAGGTCTCGATCGCGGTCGGGCTGGTGGCAATGGCGATCTCGGTGACGCTCGGCACCATGATCGGGGTGCTGGCGGGCTATTTCAAGCGCCTCGACGGGCCGCTGATGCGCGTAACCGACCTGTTTCTGGCGCTGCCGCTGCTGCCGTTGCTGCTGGTCATGGTGATGCTGTTTCGCGAAACCCTGGCCGGGCTGATGGGGCCGGAACTCGGCACCTTCGTGCTGATCGTGTTCGCGATCGGGATCACAAGCTGGATGCAATCGGCGCGGATCGTGCGCGGCGAGGTGCTGGCGCTGAAAGAGCGCGAATTCGTGCTGGCGGCGCGCTCGATCGGCACCCCGCCGCGGCGGCTGATCCTGCGCCATATCCTGCCCAACGTGATGAGCCCGATCATGGTGGCGGCGACGCTGGGGATCGCCAGCGCGATCATCACCGAATCGGCGCTGTCATTTCTGGGTCTGGGCTTTCCGCCCGATTTCCCGACCTGGGGGCGGCTGCTGTTCGAGGGCGTCGAATACATGCAGCAGTTCCCCTCGCGGGTGATCTGGCCGGGGCTCGCGATCTCGCTGACGGTGCTGTCGGTCAACTACATCGGCGACGGCTTGCGCGACGCGCTGGATCCGCGGATTCGCGGGCG
>CAYQPD010000001.1:4000-6596 GCA_964419305.1 uncultured Rhodobacter sp. | reverse complement strand
TCAACTACATCGGCGACGGCTTGCGCGACGCGCTGGATCCGCGGATTCGCGGGCGGTGAGGCCGGGGGGCCAGCCCCCCGGACCCCCTGGGATATTTTGGCCAGCGAGAAACCCGGTCGGTCAGTGCTCCATGTGGCGGCGGATGCGCCGCACCATCAGCCAGACCGCGAGGATGACCAGCGGAGTCAGGATGGCGGTTGCCATGCCTTTGGAGATGGCGAGGGCTTCGGTGGCGGGGTAGGCGAGGTAGGCGGCCAGGTTGACCGAGTAGTAGCTGATCGCGACCACCGACAGACCTTCCACCGTGTGTTGCAGCCGGAGTGCGAGGTCAGCACGCCGATCCATGCTTTCCAGCAGTTTCTGGTTCTGGGCCGAGCGATCGACATCGACCCTGGTGCGCAGCAGATCGGCGGCGTGGCGGGCGCGGTCCATCATGCTGTGCAGCCGGACTTCGGCGGATTTCACGGTGCGCATCGCCGGATCGTAGCGCCGCATCATGAATTCGGCGAAGGTCTGACGGCCGGTCATCCGGGACTCGCGCAGGGCCGCGATGCGCTGGTGCAAAATCGCCTCGTAGGCGGTGGTGGCGCCAAAGCGGAAAAAGCTTTGCACCGCTAGTCGTTCCAGCTCGGCCGAGATCGCCAGAAGGTTGTGCAGGGTGGCCTCGGGGTGCGGCGGATTGCCGTCGATGCTGGCCACCAGATCAAGCAGTTGCGGGTCAAGCGCGTTCAGCCGGGCGCCCAGCTCGCGGGCGCGGGCAAGGCCCAGCATCGACATCGCGCGGTAGGTCTCGATCTCGCACAGGCGCTGCACGATGCGCCCGACCCGGCGCGGGCTGGTGCCGGGGCGCACGAAGACGGCAAAGTGCATGTGCCCCGCCGGATCAATGCGGAAATCGCCCGCGACGATGGCGGCCCCGTCGATCACCCGTGAGGCGGCGAGGCTGGCGGGCACGAACCACTGTTCCAGCGTCGCCGGGATTTCGTTTTCATCCTCGGGCATGACATCGACCCGGATCAGCAGGCTGACCAGCCGCGTGCCGGGCATCCGGGTCAGCCAGTCGTCGGGAAAGATCTCGGCCCGGGCCGGATCGAACGGGCGCTCGGCAATGCCTTTGCGAAAGGCCGAATAGGTGGTGAACTCGGTATGGTTTTCCCATTTCAGATCGTGGTGGCCGATGGTGCCGGTGTAGTGGCTGGCGTCGGGGGCCGGGTGCGGGCCGCCGTGGCGGTCGAGCAGGTCCACAAGCTGGGCGCGGTCGGCGGCGCGGTCGCGGCTGGCGGCGGCGACCGGCTGCTTGATCGCCAGATAGACCGCGTGGCACGGCACCTCGAGCGAGGGGAAGGGCCGCGCGTGCAGCTCGTTGACCAGCGCGTAGCGCTGCGGGTGATCCTCGATTGGCATGATTTCTCCGGTGTTGTCTCTGCCTTAGCGCGAACTGAGGCAATGGCAACCGGAAATTCGACGCGTGTGCTGGACAATGGGCGCGGGCGCGATTTAGCTGCGGGACAAAGCGCCGACAGCGGATTGGCCTGATGGAGTGGAAACCCGATGAGCGAGCGTCTGCCGCGCGGGATTGTGGCCTTGGGGCTGGTCAGCCTGTTCATGGACATGTCGTCCGAGATGATCCACGGGCTGCTGCCGCTGTTTCTGACCACCACGCTTGGGGCCTCGGCGCTGGTGGTGGGGCTGATCGAGGGCTTGGGCGAGGCCACGGCGCAGATCACCAAGCTGTTTTCCGGCGTGCTGAGCGACCGCAGCGGCAAGCGCAAGCCGCTGGCGGTGCTGGGTTATGGGCTAAGTGCGGTGACCAAGCCGCTGTTCGCGCTGGCGGGCGCGCCGGTCTGGATTCTGGCGGCGCGGCTGGCCGATAGGGTGGGCAAGGGCATCCGGGGGGCACCGCGCGATGCGCTGGTGGCCGATCTGGTGGAGCCCGCCCAGCATGGCGCGGCTTACGGGCTGCGCCAGACGCTCGACACGGTGGGGGCGTTTGCCGGGCCACTGGTGGCGATAGCGCTGATGCTGCTGCTGGCGGGAAATATCCGCGCGGTCTTTGCCTTTGCCATCATTCCGGCGGTGGTAGCGGTGGCGATCCTGATGCTGTTCGTGCACGAGCCTCCGGTCAAGACCGCACCGAAAGAGCGCCCGCGCCTGAACCGCGCCAGCCTTGCCGCCCTGGGGCCGGGGGTGCGGATCGCGATCGGGCTGGGGGTGGCGATGACGCTGGCGCGGTTTTCCGAGGCGTTCCTGATCCTGCGCGCCAGCGAGGCCGGGCTGTCGGCGGTGTGGTTGCCGATGGTGCTGGTGGTGATGAACGTGGTCTATGCCCTGGCCGCCTGGCCGGTCGGGGTGCTGGCCGACCGGGTGGGCAAGACCGGGCTGCTGGTCTTGGGCTTTGCCGTGCTGGTGGTGGCCGATCTGGTGCTGGCACTTGGCCAGGGTATCGGCGTGGTGCTGGTTGGGGTGGCGCTCTGGGGGTTGCACATGGGGCTGACGCAGGGCCTGTTGTCGGCGCTGGTGGCGGGGGCGGCCCCGGCGGGCCTGCGCGGCACCGCGTTCGGGCTGTTCAATCTGGCCACCGGGCTGGCGCTGCTGG
>CAYQPD010000001.1:0-3900 GCA_964419305.1 uncultured Rhodobacter sp. | reverse complement strand
GGCAGCAAGGTGTCGATCGACTTCTTGCCATCGCCGTAGAACATCCGGGTGTTTTCCTTGTAGAACAGCGGGTTCTCGATGCCGGAATAGCCGGTGCCCTGGCCGCGCTTGCTCACGAACACCTGCTTGGCCTTCCAGCATTCCAGCACCGGCATGCCGGCGATCGGCGAGTTCGGGTCTTCCTGGGCCGCCGGGTTCACGATGTCGTTGGCACCGATCACGATCGCCACGTCGGTGGTGGGGAAATCGTCGTTGATTTCGTCCATCTCCAGCACGATGTCATAGGGCACCTTGGCCTCGGCCAGCAGCACGTTCATGTGCCCCGGCAGACGCCCCGCCACCGGGTGGATGCCGAAACGCACGGTCTTGCCCTTGGCGCGCAGCTTGCGGGTCAGTTCGGCCACCGACTGCTGCGCCTGTGCCACTGCCATGCCGTAGCCGGGAATGATGATCACCGACTCGGCATCGTTCAGCGCCGCCGCCACACCGTCGGCGTCGATCGCCACCATCTCGCCCGCGATCGCCATCGCCGGGCCGGTGGTATTGCCAAAGCCGCCCAGGATCACCGAGATGAAGCTGCGGTTCATCGCGCGGCACATGATGTAGCTCAGAATCGCGCCCGAGCTGCCGACCAGCGCCCCGGTCACGATCAGCAGATCGTTGCCCAGGGTGAAACCGATCGCCGCCGCCGCCCAGCCCGAGTAGCTGTTAAGCATGCTGACCACGACCGGCATGTCGGCCCCGCCGATCCCCATGATCAGGTGATAGCCGATGAACAGCGCCAGCAGCGTCATCAGCGCCAGCGACCACACGCCCGCGCCGTTGAAGAACGCCACCAGCAGCAGCAGCGAGCCGATTGCCGCCGCCGCGTTCAGGTAATGCCCGCCCGGCAGCTTTTTCGCCTTGCCATTCACCTTGCCCGCCAGCTTGCCGAAGGCCACGACCGAGCCGGTAAAGGTGACCGCCCCGATGAAGACGCCCAGAAAGACCTCGACCTTGAGGATGCCGACCTCGGCCGCCGTCTTGTGCGCCAGCACCCGCGCAAAGCCCGCCAGCGCGTTCAGCGCGTCAGCCGCCTCGGGTGTGCCCGCCGCGATCAGCGCATGAATTCGCCCCAGTTCCAGCTCGGCGTTGAAGCCGATGAACACCGCCGCAAGACCCACGAAGCTGTGCAGCGCCGCCACCAGTTGCGGCATTTCGGTCATCTTGACCCGGCCCGCCACATAGGTGCCCGCCGCAGCACCGATCGCCAGCATCACCACCAGCACGACCCAGCCGGTGGTGCTGAGCACGACCTCGGGCCCGAAGATCGTGGCCAGCACCGCCAGCGCCATGCCGACGATGCCATACCACACCGCGCGTTTTGCCTTTTCCTGACCCGACAGCCCGCCAAGGGCGAGGATGAACAGGATGGCCGCCGCAATATAGGCTGCCTTGACAATACCGATCGTCATTGCTTGCCCCTCCCCTTACGATTTCTGGAACATGGCGAGCATCCGCCGGGTGACAAGGAAGCCACCGAAGATGTTGACCGAAGCGATCATGGTCGAAATGGCGGCCAGGATCAGCACCAGCCACGACCCCGATCCGACCTGCAGCAGCGCGCCGAGGATGATGATCGAGGAAATCGCGTTGGTCACCGCCATCAGCGGCGTGTGCAAGCTGTGGCTGACGTTCCAGATCACCGAGAAGCCAACAAAGACCGACAGCGCGAACACGATCAGGTGGCCCATGAAGGCCTCGGGCGCGAAGCCACCGATCAGCAGCATCAGCGCGGTGCCGATTGCCAGCAGGCCGACCTGATTGCGGGTCTGGGTCTTGAACAGCGCCACTTCCTGCGCCCGCTTTTCGACCGGTGTCAGCTCGACCGCCTTGGGTTTGGGCTTGGCTGCGGCAATTGCCGCCACCTTGGGCGGTGGTGGCGGAAAGGTGATTGCGCCCTGATGGGTGACGGTCGCGCCGCGGATCACGTCGTCAGCCATGTTGTGGTCAATCACGCCGTCTTTCTTTGGCGTAAGGTCGGTCAGCATGTGACGGATGTTGTTGGAATAAAGCGTCGATGCCTGGGCCGCCATCCGGCTGGGGAAATCGGTGTAGCCGACCACGGTCACGCCGTTGTCGCTGACCACCTTCTGGTCCGGCACGGTCAGATCGCAGTTGCCGCCACGCTCGGCGGCAAGGTCAACCACCACCGAGCCGGGCTTCATCATGGCCACCATGTCGGCCAGCCACAGCTTGGGCGCGGGGCGACCGGGGATCAGCGCGGTGGTGATCACGATATCCATCTCGGGCGCCAGCTCGCGGAACTTCGCCAGTTGCGCCGCGCGGAACTCGGGGCTGGAGGGTGCGGCATAGCCGCCGGTCGCGGCCCCATCCTGGGCATCGGCAAAATCGAGATAGACGAAATTCGCGCCCATCGACTCGATCTGTTCGGCCACCTCGGGGCGCACGTCAAAGGCATGGACAATCGCGCCAAGGCTGGCGGCGGTGCCGACAGCGGCAAGCCCGGCCACGCCCGCGCCGATCACCAGCACCTTGGCCGGGGGCACCTTGCCTGCTGCCGTGACCTGGCCGGTGAAGAAGCGCCCGAAATTGGCCCCGGCCTCGATCACCGCGCGGTAGCCCGCGATGTTGGCCATCGACGACAGCGCGTCCATCTTCTGCGCCCGGCTGATGCGCGGCACCATGTCCATCGCCACCACCGTGGCACCCTGGGCATTGGCGGCGTCCAGCAGCTCCTTGCTTTGCGCCGGGTAGAAGAAGCTGATCAGGGTCTGGCCCTGGGTCAGGCGCTTGACTTCGGCCTCGGCCGGCGGGCGCACCTTGACCACCACTTCGGCGGCCTTGTAGAGGGCAGCCGCGGTTTTCACCACCGCGACCCCGACCGCTTGGTAGCTGGCGTCCGAGAACCCGGCCCTGGCCCCGGCCCCGGTCTCGATCACGCAAGAGTGGCCCAGCTTTTGCAACAGCACTGCCGAATCCGGCGTCATCGCGACGCGCGCCTCGCCCTCGAAGATTTCCTTGGGTGCTCCGATCTTCACAGTATCTTCCCCCGCTGGCAGCACCATGCCGGTGCCGCATCGTTTTGAACGGCTTCCTTAAACACCTCGCACGACTGATGCACAAGGTGCTTGCTGCCCTGCGGCATCATGGCCACAAAGCGTTGCGGTCCCGCCCTAAATCCAGCGCCGGGTGGTCTGCGACCAGGCCTCGAACGCCGGCCCGAAGCCCGCCCGCAGCCGGGCCTCTTCGCCCCGGATGAAGCGGGTCTGGATGACCCCGATGAACAGCGCCAGCAGCGGCGCGGCCAGCGGCACATCCCACCACAGCATCGCCCCCGCCAGCACCAAGGCATCCCCCAGATAGATCGGATTGCGCGAGAACTGGAACACCCCGCCGGTTACCAGCGCCGCCGGGGTGCCGCGCGGATTGACGGTGGTGCGCGCCAGCGTCATCTGCACCACCGCCGCGATCATCAGCGCCAGCCCCATCAGCGCCAGGATCACCCCAAGCTTGCGCCCGACCGCGCCGAACAGCCCCCAGGGCAGCGCCTGATCCAGCCCCCAGACCAGAATCAGGAACCCCACCAGCCACAGCGGTGGCCAATCCAGCAGACGTCGCACCCAAGCCATCGCATCCCTCCGCGTTTCTCTTTCTTCTGCCCTTTGCGGCCGGCTCTGGCAATGGCGCTTGAACCCCGCAGGGCAATCGGGGGGCGGAGTATCCCCACCACATCCTGCAACGCCAGCACAAGACGGGGGCGCACCCGACCGAGGCGGGTGCGAAACGCGCCCGCCTGGGGGCGGTCGGGCGCGTCCCCGTCGCTGCGCGCCGGGGAAGAAAAAAAGGGAATGAATGGACGGTTCACCGGATTGCCCGGTTGAACCCCGCCGCCGGACC